>NZ_MKMC01000023.1:0-18557 GCF_001856095.1 Methylomonas sp. LWB | reverse complement strand
CCGCCTCTGCTCCGGCGAACTCGAACCCGGCCGCCGGCGTGACGGCGGTCGTGGTTAAGGCCGATGCCGGTCGATTGACCTTGCAATTGCTGCCCGCCGCCAACCCGGCATCGCCGATACCACCATCGCCAACGCCAACGCCACTGCTTTCGCCATCGCCATCGTTTTCGCCACCGCTTTCGGGCAATCCGACGGCCAGCCCGCCAAACCCGCGCGCCGATCTGATTACGCTGACCGACAAACAATGGACGTGGTCCCAGCCGGCCAGCGGCACCGGCAATGCGCCGACCAGCGTCTCCGCGCGGCCCGCGCCGGGCCAGACCGTAACGCTACACATCGTTAAAACCGCCGACGGGCCGATGGTCGCGCTATCGCCGCGCGGCGCGGATACCGAAGCCTTGGTCGCCGCCGCTTACAAACAACTGCTACCGATGCAAACCCCGCCGGCCCAGTTCGCCAGCCATCTGGCACGCGTGGTAACGGCCGACTTCGCCGGCGCGAATGTCGGTGAAACCCTGAAACGCGCCGCGCTCAATCTGCTGGCCGCGATTCCGCCCCGCGCGGCCTTGCTCGAACCCGCGCCGCTACGGCAAGCGATTCGCGGCTCCGGCCTGTTCATGGATAGTGACTGGTTCGGCGGCTCCCAGCCGGGGCCGGACCCATCGCCGCCTCCCGAGGACTTCAAGCTGAAGTTGAGCAAATTCGTGGCCTTGCTGCAGCGGGAACTGGCCGAACAAACCGCACTACCCGCCGCCGAGCGCGAACCGCTCAGCGAAACCCTGCAAAAAGCCCAGGGCGGCCTAGCCAAATTGACGCTCGATCAACTGAATTCGCTACCCAGGGACGACGCGACCAAACAGGTCTGGTTTCTGGAACTACCCTTCTTCAACGCCGACCAAGCCGACAGCCTGCGGCTGTGCATCGAACGCGACCAAACCGGCGGGAGCGAGGAACATAAGGATGCCTGGACCGTCAGCATTAGCCTAAGCCCGCCGCTTATTGGTACAATACATTGCAAAATTTCCTGCTACGACGGCAGCGTCAACACCCGCTTCTGGAGCGAGTCGCCCCGTACCGTCGAGCTGATCGACAGCCGCCTGCCCGAACTCAGGCAACAATTTGAACAAAAAGGATTAACGCCCGGATTTATGGACGCACAACAAGGCCGACCCGCCCAGCCCCAACCGCCCGCGTTACCGCCGCAAACGCTGTTAAGCGAAAAAGTTTGAACGCCCCGATGAAACCATTCCCGGCCACCCCTTCGCGCCGCGCGCCGACCGATTTCCGACCAGCCATCGGTCGCGAGCAAGCGTTGCGCCTGAACACCTATTCGAATACCCGACGGAGAATCACCGCATGACCAACCAAGTCACCCTGACCCAGTTCATCATCGAACAGCAGCGCGGACTGCCGGAGGCCTCGGGTACCTTCACGCTGTTGCTGAACAACATCGTCACCGCCTGCAAGCAAATCTCGCATCGGGTCAATTGCGGCGCGTTGATCGGCGTGTTGGGCAGCGCGGAATCGGAAAACGTCCAGGGCGAAGTCCAAAAAAAGCTGGACATCATCACCAACGACATCATGGTCCGGGCGCTGGATTGGAGCGGCTCGCTGGGCGGCATGGCCTCCGAGGAAATCAACGACCCGATCCAGATTCCCAAGCAATATCCCAAGGGCAAATACCTGGTGTTGTTCGATCCGTTGGACGGCTCATCCAACATCGACATCAATCTGACCGTCGGCACCATCTTCTCGATCCTACGCTGCCGGGAAGGCGTCGAGCCGGAACCCGAGGATTTTCTGCGCAAGGGTAGCGAACAAGTCTGCGCCGGCTTTGTGCTGTACGGCCCCTCGACGATGCTGGTGCTGACCACCGGCAACGGCGTCAACGGCTTTACGTTGGATCAGGACGTCGGCGAATTCATCCTGACCCACTGCAACATGAAGATTCCGGAAGACGCCAGCGAATTCGCGATCAACATGTCCAACCAGCGTTTCTGGGAAGCCCCGATCAAACGTTACGTCGACGAATGCGTCGCCGGCTCCGACGGCCCGCGCGAGCGCGACTTCAACATGCGCTGGGTGGCGTCGCTGGTCGCCGAGGTGTACCGGATTTTGAATCGCGGCGGCGTGTTCATGTACCCTTTCGATCTGCGCGACCCGGCTAAGCCCGGCAAGCTGCGCCTGCTGTACGAAGCCAATCCGATGGCCTTCATCATCGAACAGGCCGGCGGCGCCTGCAGCACCGGCCGGGAACGGGTACTGGACGTCAAGCCCACCAGCATCCATCAACGGGTGCCGTTGATCCTGGGCTCGAAAAACGAGGTGGAACGCATCGTCGGCTACCACCGGGACATGGACGGAGCAGCCTAATGAACAACCTGCAACATTGCGACTCGGCCGGCAGCGACGCCAAGGTCGTCGCCCTCAACAAACAAGTCAGTTGCGCCAATTGCAGCCTGGACAACATTTGCCTGCCGCGCGGCTTGTCGCAATCCGAGATCGCCAACATCAGCCAGGTCATCCGCGCCCGCAAAACCCTGCAACGCGGCGATTTCATCTACCGCGAGGGCGATAATTTTCGCGGCATTCTGGCGATCAAGTCCGGCAGCGCCAAACTGGTCGCCAACGACAACCACGGCAACGAACACATCCTGAATATATTGTTGCCCGGCGAACTGCTCGGCTTCGACGGCCTGTCCGGCGCCAAGCACGGCTGCGCGGCGATCGCGCTGGAAACCATGAGTTTCTGCATCCTGCCGGCCGACAGCATGGAAGAATTGTTTCAAAACGTACCCAGCCTGACCCGAGAACTGTTCCGCCATACCGGCGAAAAAATGATAGAGGACAAAAACCAGTTGGTGCTCAGCAAGCGCCCGGCCGAGGAAAGGTTGGCTTATTTCCTGATCAGCCTGTCCGAGCGTCTCAAGCGGCGCGGCTTCTCGTCGTCCGAATTCAAATTGTCGCTAACCCGCCAGGAAGTCGGCAACCACCTGGGTCTGGCGCTGGAAACGGTCAGCCGGATGCTGAAAAAATTTCAGGACGACGATCTGATCAGCGTGCAAAACCGCTTCATCGCCATCAAAAACCCGACCGCGCTCCGCAAACTGCTGCAATCGACCGATTGAACGACCGCTTGGCCGCGCCCGGCCTCTGGATCGCAATCCCGGCATTTTAGACTTTCAGCAGGCACGGATTCGCTTAAACGGTCCGAAACGGTCTCAGTTTTTGATGCCGACGCCTTTGTGCAGCAACCACAAACTCAGGCCTATCAGCAGCGCGATGACGCCGGCCGTCATTTCGAAGGCCAGCAGGATGGGAACGTCGCTGACACCTATCATGCCGTAGCGGAAGGCGTTGATCATGTACAGGATCGGATTGGCCCGAGCCACCTGTTGCCAGACCTCGGGTAACATCGCCACCGAATAGAACACGCCGCCCAGGTAGCTGAGCGGCGTCAGTACGAAGTTGGGGATGATGGAGATGTCGTCGAAGCTGTCGGCGAACACCGCGTTGATGAAGCCGGCCAGCGCGAACAAGGTCGCGGTCAACACGAACACCACGCAAACCAGGTCCCAGTGCAATACTTGGATTTTTGTAAACAGCATCGAAATCCCCGCCACCACCAAGCCGACCAGCACGCCGCGAGCGATGCCGCCGCACACATAGCCCGCCAAAATCACGTAATTCGGCACCGGCGCCACCAGCAATTCCTCGATATGGTGTTGAAACTTGGTCGAATAAAACGACGACACCACGTTGGAATAGGAATGGCTGATCACCGACATCAAAATAATGCCCGGTACGATGTAATCCATGTAGCTGACGCCGTGCACCAAGCCGATGCGCTCGCCGATCAGCTTGCCGAAGATCAAAAAGTACAATGCGGTCGTGATCGCCGGCGGCAACAAGGTTTGCGGCCAGATGCGAGTGAAGCGGCGAATCTCCTTGCCCAGGATCGTCCAAAACGCGACGGAGTACGTCATTGCACCAGGTCCATGAACATTTGCTCCAAGCGGTTGGATTTGTTTCTAAGGCTCAGCACTTCGATGCCCCGCGCCGACAACTCCTGAAACAGGCGGTTCAGCCCCAGCGCCTTGGGTACCGAAACGTCCAGCACGCGCTCCCCGGCCAACGCGATCGCGCAACCGGCAATGGCCGGCGCCTCGTGGAGCGGCTCGGCAATATCCAGCACGAAATGGTCGGTATGCAGCTTGGCCAGCAGATCGCTCATCGCCGAATGCTCAACGATCCGGCCATCGTCGATGATGGCGATGTTGCGGCACAGGCTTTCGGCTTCTTCCAGATAATGGGTGGTCAGGATGATCGTCGTCCCCTGCTGGTTGACCTCTTGCATCATGTCCCACATCGCCCGGCGAATCTCAATGTCGACGCCGGCGGTGGGCTCGTCCAGGATTAGCAGACGCGGCTCGTGCACCATGGCTCTGGCGATCATCAGCCGCCGTTTCATCCCGCCCGACAAGCGCCGCGATACGGTATCGCGCTTGTCCCATAACTCCATTTGCCGCAAACAGATTTCGGTGCGCCTCAGGGCTTGCTTGCGGGGAATGCCGTAGTAGCCGGCTTGGTTCAACACCACGCCATGCGTCGTCTCGAATTGATTGAAATTGACTTCCTGCGGTACCAAGCCGATACAGCGCTTGGCGCCGGCCGTGTCGCGATCCAAGTCGTGACCGAAGATTTCGACGGTCCCGCTGGACTTGTTGACCAGCGAACTGACGATGCCGATCAACGTGGATTTGCCGGCGCCATTCGGGCCGAGCAATGCGAAAAAATCGCCGAGTTCCACGTCCAAGTCCACGCCGTTCAAGGCCTGGAAGCCATTGTTATAGGTTTTTTTTAGGTTGCGGATGGATAAAGCCGTCATGCTCTAGTTTATAATGCCCGGCGGTAGTGATGACGTTCCGGCGCGGATCGCCGGCCGTAAAAGCAGTCGATTCTATCAGAATTGGCATTTACTCAGCAGCCAGAACAGGAATACTACTTTGCCATTTCCGATACCGACCAGCGTTGCCGCCGTGGACCTGGGTTCGAACAGCTTCCACATGATTATCTGCAGCTTGATGAACGGCAAACTACAAACCGTGGACCGTTTAAAGGAGATGGTGCGTCTGGCGGCGGGTCTGGATCAAAACCGCAATCTGGAACCGGCCACCCAGGAACGGGCGCTGGCCTGCCTGGAGCGATTCGGCCAACGTATCCGCAATTTTCCGCCGCACAGCGTGGCGATCGTCGGCACCAACACGTTGCGCATCGCCCGCAATTCCCAGCAATTCATCAACAAGGCCGAAAAAGCCCTGGGCCACCCGATCCACATCATTTCCGGCATCGAGGAAGCCCGTTTGATTTACCAGGGCGTCGCCCATAGCCTGGGCAGCGATGCCAACAATCGTTTCGTGATGGATATCGGCGGCAGCAGCACCGAATACATCATCGGCCGCGAAGATGTCGCCCATATCAAGGAAAGCCTGAACATGGGCTGCGTCACGGTCAGCCAAGCATTTTTCAAAAGCGGCAAAATCAACAAGAAAGCCTTTCGCAACGCGATGTTGTTTGCCGAACACCATTTGGAACCGTTTCAGGACACCTTCAACCGCAAGCAATGGGACGAGGCAATCGGCGCTTCCGGCAGTCTGAAAGCAGTCAGTAACGTATTGCAAACCTCCGGCTGGAGCAACAACGGCATTACGATGGCGGGACTGGACGCGCTGGTCGAACACCTGTTGAAACTGAACGATATTGCCGAGATCGACTTTCCGGCGCTCAGCATCGAGCGGCGGCCGGTTTTCATCGGCGCGGTAGCCATCGTCTACGCGACTTTCAAGACGCTGAACATCGAACAAATGACCGTCGCGGACGGTGCGCTGCGGGAAGGTTTGGTTTACGATTTGTTGGGTCGAATCTATAACCACGATATTCGCGGCCAAACCTGCGAATTGATAACCGCCCGCTACCACACCGATCGCCGCCACAGCGAACAACTTAAGGCCACTTTGCGCTACATGGCCGAACAACTGAACGACCACCCCAGCTTTGCGGACAACCCGGCGACGCTACAGTTTTTGGAATGGGCCGCCGATTTACACGAAATCGGTTTCGAGATTGCACACAGCCAGTATCATAAACACAGCGCTTACATCATCGAGAATGGCGATCTGGCCGGTTTTTCCAAACAAGATCAATTGTTGCTGGCGTCGCTGGTCCGCAGCCACCGGAAGAAATTCAAGGCCTGCCGCTTCGAAGACCTGCCCATGCCTTGGCGCCAACACGCGCCGATCATGGCGATCTTGTTCAGACTGGCCGCGCTACTGCATCGCAATCGGCATAGTCCGCGCCCTGACTTCAAACTGAACGTCGAAGATCGCGACATCCGGATCGATTTTCCGCAAGGCTGGCTCGAACAGGCGCCGTTAACCGACGCCGACCTTAGAAAAGAAATGCTGTATTTAAAGGAAAGCCGCTTCAATTTGATCTTCGATCAATGCTGAAACGCCTGCTCTATTCGCTACTGGGACTAGCGCTATCGATTACGATATTACTGTGTTTTGCATTGGATGACAGCCCATCGCCGCAAATCCAACAAAGCCTGAACCGCGACGACATCCAACGCGCCAAGCAATTGCTGAACGTTAGCGCCGATGAACGCGACTCTGTAAAAACAGTCAATTTAAACCAAAAAGACTTAAATATCGCGGTCAGCTATCTGCTTAACCACTTCGTCGAAAACACCACCCAGATTCAGTTGCTCAACGACCGCCTACAGGCGCAAATCGCGATTTTCGTACCGGAAAACCCGTGGGGCCGCTATTTGGACATCAACTTCAGCCTTCGGCAAGCCGACCGCGGTATCCGCATCAAATCCTTTAAAATCGGGGAAATATCCATCCCGGATCCGGCCGCGAATGTGCTGATACCCGCCATCGTGGAATACCCGCCCCTAAAAAAATATTGGCTGGTCGCCAGCCAATACGTGCAAAACGTCAGGATCACCCCGAACGCGCTGGAAATCAGTTATCTTGGCTCGGTGGTCGAATCGGCGAAGCAGTTGGCCATCCAAAAACATCGGGAATACCCCAATCTGCACCGCTATCAGCAGCAGATCAATACTATCGTCAGCCAACACGATCCGGCCTGGCGCTTGTCATTGATCGATCTGCTACAACCCTTGTTCGATTTTGCCTACCGCAATACCGAAGCAGCCGACGCGATTCGGGAAAACCGCGCGATCATTATCGCGGTCGGCAGTTACATTTATAAAAGCGAGCTACGCCGCTTTTTGCCGATCGGCTTGGTGTACAGCAAGGAACTTCCGGTCTACGCCTATAAACGCGTCGATATTCCGCAACATTTCATTGCATCGGCGCTACTGGCGGCGGTCGATGCCAAACTCTTAGGTGAACAACTTGGCGTGGACAAGGAATTGGGCGATGCGGAAAAAGGCAGCGGCTTTAGCTTTATCGACTTGAGCGCGGACCGGGCCGGTACCAAGTTCGGCACGCTGGCAATTTCGACTACCGAGCGGGCCAGGGAATTACAGAAGGTCCTCTCGCAAATCAAGGACTATTCCGCGATTATCCCCGACGTGCAAGACTTGCCCGAGCACATGGACGCCCAGACCTTCAAAAACCGTTACCAGACAGTTGGAAGTCCGAAATACGCCGCCACGGTAGCGGAAATCGACCGAAGGATTTCCGACTTACCGCTCTACCGCACCGACTAACGAAAAAACTCCGCTCCGATCCTGGCGAAGAGAACGAAACGTCCGCTACACCAGAATAACAAACGGGCAGTCGAGTTAATTAAAAATGGATTCGAACGAATAACCGTTGGTTTCCAGGATTTCTTTCAAGCGCTTTAAGCCATCCATCTGGATCTGTCTGACCCGCTCGCGAGTGACGCCCATTTCCAGCGCGACTTGTTCAAGGGTGGCGTTTTCGAAGCCGCACAGTCCGTACCGACGGCAAATCACTTCGCGTTGTTTTTCGCCTAGTTGATACACCCAATGGGTGACGTTGTTTTGAATGAAGTCTTCCTGCAGGATTTCCGCCGGACTGCGGCTCTCTTCCTCGGAAATGGTTTCCAATAAAGGCTTGTCGAAATCCTTACCGAACGATACGTCGACCGAAGTCACTCTCTCATTCAGTTTCAGCATTTTGCTGACGGTTTTCGCGGGTTTGTCCAAATGTTTGGCAATTTCGTCCACGGTGGGCTCGTGATCGAGTTGTTGCGCCAAACTGCGTTGAGCCTTCAGGTAAACGTTCATTTCCTTGACGATGTGAATCGGCAAGCGAATCGTGCGGGTCTGATTCATGATAGCCCGTTCTATCGTTTGTCTGATCCACCATGTCGCATAGGTGGAAAACCTGAATCCGCGATCGGGATCGAATTTTTCGACTGCCCGAATCAAACCGAGATTGCCTTCCTCGATCAGATCCAGCAGCGGAAGGCCACGGTTTAAGTAGCGCCTGGAAATTTTCACAACCAGACGCAAATTGCTTTCAATCATGATTTTGCGGGCTTGAGGATCGCCTTGTTGCGTGCGCCGACCGTAAATTTTTTCTTCATCGGCGGTCAGCAGTTGGGATTTGCTAAGTTCGTTAAGATAGGCTCGGGTCGCGTCGAAAGTCCCTTCGTTTTGCGAGTCGCTGGTGTCGATTTCCGCTAGTTTGAACGTTTCCGCGGAATCGACCTCTTCGATTTCGTCCTCCACTTCATCGAAAGAAATGAAATCGGGCATATCCATGTCTTTTATTACATCTATCGCTTCTTCCATCATGATTAGTCTCCCAGGTATTTGGCTTGCTGATTCAGTTATTGTTCTGTTCGGGCCGTCCCTAATAGGGAATCGGCCTTCAATCTCAAATACGGATTAGAGTGCAATCCTTACGTCGCCTAGTCCGGCCCGATAGGACGGTCCGACCAACTGCAACCCTCATCTCCCTTTTTTTTCGCCTTAGCATAAACTCAGAAATTATCCCTGTTTACGGCGAGCGCCAGTATAACTTTAATTTTTTTATCCTATGAGTTGAATTTCCAGGTTTTTTTGTGGCTCACATCTCCTTTTTGGAATTGATCCGGCGACTGCAGAATATCGAAACCGCGACTATTTCACACTAAGTTCAAAATCAAAATCTGACTTCGATCAGATTTATCTTTCGTTCAGAGTGATGCGCTTCACATAAATTCGAAATTCAAACTCAATAGCGGTTTGGCACGATGCCGTCACGATCAGTTTTTCAGCAGCACCCGCTTCGCCAAATTAATCCGCGCGGCCAAATAGTCGGACCCACCACGGTCGGGATGCACCCGCGAAATCAGCTTGCGATGGGCCTGCACAATGTCGGCCTGACTGGCGCCGATTTTCAGCCCCAAAACCTCCAGGGCTTCCGCCTCGCTCATTGCAGCGGTCTTACCGCCGCGCCCTTGCCCTGAGCCAGCCTGCCCCGACCGACCGGAATCGCGGCGACTGGTTTGAAACCAAAGCCACAAGCGCTGCAATTGCGGCGCCGCTCTGATCAATATCGGTAAACCGCGCCAGACAAACGCCGCCGCCACACCCAGCGCGCCGAACAACCAACCCAGACGACCGCTCAACGCTAAAACCGCCAACAGTAGGACGCCGCCAATCGTCAACCATTGACGCAATTTGTCGCCCGATGGTTTAGCCGGCAACGCCATCCACCAACGTACCGCGAAAAACAAGCCGACCACCAGCAATAACAAAACGATGCGTATCACCCCACCTCCGGACCGCCACCCAAGGCTAGCCATAATACCTTAGAATACCCGGCTTTCTTGCGCTTCCGAGACCCGCGATGCTTCAGCCGCCGCCGCTGTTGGGATTCGCCGCCTACAGCGGCACCGGCAAAACCACGCTATTGACCCGTCTGTTGCCGCTGCTCAAGGCAAACCGGCTGAAGGTCGGCGTGATCAAGCACAGTCACCACGATTTCGAAATCGACCAACCCGGCAAGGACAGTTACCGGCTCAGACTAGCCGGCGCGACACCGGTCATGTTGGTATCTCGCTTCCGACGCGCGATCATCAGCGAATTGTCGGCCGCTACCGAGGTTACGCTAGCCGAGCAATTAGCGGCATTTCCTAGCGCCGGCCTAGACTTGATTTTGGTGGAAGGCTTTCGAGACGAACGCTATCCCAAAATCGAATTGCACCGATCGGCGCTGGGCAAACCGTTGCTGTATCCGAGCGATCCCAGCATTATCGCAATTGCCTGCGATACCCGACTGCGGCCAGAACCGCCGATACCCAAACTCGACCTGAACGACCCGTCGGCGATTGCCGACTTTATTCTCAACACCTATTTGAGCTCGCTATCGTGACCAACCTTTGTTACCCAAGCCATAAACCGTTACTCAGCGCCGAACAAGCCTTGGAGCGGATCGCCTCGGCAATAATCCCGCTATCGGAAACCGAAACAGTCGCGCTGTCGGACGCACTTGGCCGTGTGATCGCGGAAAGTCCGCAAGCGCCTCAAGATATTCCGCCGCAAGCCAACGCGGCGATGGACGGTTACGGTTTAAACAGCGCGCAGATATTGCCGAGTCAAACCTTCCGCTTGCGCGTCGTCGGTACTGCGTGGGCCGGCCAACCCTTCGTCGGCGAACTGGCGGATGGCGAATGCGTCAGAATATTCACCGGCGCGGTGGTACCCGACGGGGTCGATAGCGTGGTCCAGCAAGAGCAAGTCGATAGGGACGGCAAGTTTGCGCTGTTCGGCGCCGATTGTCCCGCCGGCAGAAACGTCCGCGCCATCGGTAGCGACGTGCATCGCGGCGATACCTTGATCAGCGCGCCGAAAAAATTGACCGCCAGCGATCTGGCCTTGTTGGCCGGCGCCGGCATCGCCGACATTCGCGCCCATCGCCGTTTGAATATCGGCTTTTTCTCGACTGGCGACGAATTGACACCGCTCGGAGAGCCATTGGGACACGGCAAAATCTACGACAGCAACCGCTATCTGCTATCCGGCCTGTTGGCCGACGCCAACCATCGAGTCGTCGATCTTGGCATCGTCAGAGACGATCCGGCTCTGCTCGAGCAAACCTTGCTCGACGCCGCCGATCGTTTCGATGTCGTCTTGTCCACCGGCGGCGCCTCGGTCGGCGACGCCGATTACGTTCAAGAAACCCTGGCCAAATGCGGCCAGGTCGAGTTCTGGAAATTGGCGATCAAACCCGGCAAGCCGCTAGCTTTCGGCAAAATCGGCGCCAGCTGGTTTTTCGGACTACCGGGCAACCCGGCCGCCGTATTGGTCACTTTCCGGAAGTTCGTGGCGCCGGCCTTGCGTCAACTGGCCGGCGAACCGGCCGCCGGGCCTTTGCAATTGCTGGCCCGTTGCGACAGCCGGCTGAAAAAATCGGCCGGCCGTCAGGAATATCAACGCGGCATCGTCAGCCAAATCGCGCCGGGCCGGTACGCAGTCAAGCTCGCGGGCGGCCAAGAGTCGCATCAATTGACAGTAGCCAGTCACGCCAACTGCTTCATCGTGCTAGACGCAGACTGTGCCGGCGTCAAACCGGGCGAGTCAGTCATCGTCGAGCCCTTCAGCACCAACTTGCCACCGCTCTGATTCCGACTCGGCCGCCGGCAACTTTTCAGCCCTGCAACGCATCCAACTCGTCCCAACGGCTGTAAGCGGCGGCCAGTTCGGTTTCGACCGCCTGCAATTCCGCCAGACTGGCCGCGACGGCCTCTTGCGTTTGCTTGTAAAACTCGCCGCCGCCGATCGTCGCGGTCAGTTCGGCTTGGCGGCTTTCCAGTTGTTCGATGCGTTCCGGCAGTTGCTCCAGCTCGCGCAGTTCCTTGAAGCTGAGTTTCTTGGCCGGCGCGGTTTTGGGCTTGTCTTTCTTGGCCGCCGCTTCGGCGACTTTCGCCACCTCGGCTTGTTGTTTTTTATTGCGCTCGGACAGCGCAAACCAATCGGCGTAACCGCCGATGTATTCCTCCACCCTGCCCTCGCCCTCGAACACCAACACGCTGGTCACCACGTTATCCAGAAACTCGCGGTCGTGGCTGACCAGCAATAAGGTGCCCTGGTACTCGACCAGTTTTTCCTCGAGGATTTCCAGGGTTTCCAAATCCAGGTCGTTAGTCGGTTCGTCCATAACGATCAAATTGGCCGGCTTGGTAAACAAGCGCGCCAACAGCAAGCGGTTTTTCTCGCCGCCGGATAGACTCTTGACCGGCGAACGAGCCCGCGCCGGCGCGAACAGAAAGTCGGCCAGATAACTCATCACATGGCGCCGGCCGCCGGGCAGGTCGATGAATTCGCCGCCGTCGAGCACGCTGTCGGCCACCGAGATTTCAGGGTCGAGCTGTTCGCGCAATTGGTCGAAATAGGCGATTTGCAGATTGGTACCCAGTTCGACCGTGCCTTGCGTCGGCTGCAACTGACCGAGCAACAGCTTCAACAAGGTCGATTTGCCGGCGCCGTTGTTGCCGATCAAACCGATCTTGTCGCCGCGATCGATGCGAAGCGAGAAATCACGGATGATAGTGCGGTCGCCATAGCTGAACTCGACATCGACCGCCTCGATGACCTTCTTGCCGGATACCTCACCCTTATTCAACGATAGTTTGGCGGTGCCCTGGGTGTTGCGGCGCTCGGCGCGTTCGGCGCGCAATTTTTTCAGCGCCCGTACCCGGCCTTCGTTGCGGGTGCGTCTGGCCTTGATACCTTGGCGTATCCAGACCTCCTCCTT
The DNA here is from genome assembly GCF_001856095.1 of Methylomonas sp. LWB. NCBI lineage: Bacteria > Pseudomonadati > Pseudomonadota > Gammaproteobacteria > Methylococcales > Methylococcaceae > Methylomonas > Methylomonas sp. LWB. Next base: position 5,814 of record NZ_MKMC01000023.1, on the reverse strand, counting down.
GGCCAGCTTCTTGTCGAATTCTGCATTCTGATTGGCTTCGTCTTCCAGTGCCGCCGCCTTGCGCACCAGGTAATCCTGATAATTGCCGGCCCACGACGTCAACTGACCGCGATCCAAATCGATGATGCGGGTCGCCAGTTTTTGTAAAAAAGCCCGGTCGTGGGTCACGAACAGCACCGCGCCGGCGAAGTTCAGCAACTGCTCTTCCAGCCAGGTGATACTTTCGAAGTCCAGATGGTTGGTCGGCTCGTCGAGCAGCAACACCTCCGGATCAATCACCAAGGCCCGCGCCAAGGCCACTCGCCGCTTCCAGCCGCCGGACAGACTACTAACCTTAAGGTCGGCCGGCAATTGCAAGCGGCTCAATACCGCCTCGACCCGCTGTTGAAACTGCCAGCCGTTGGCGGCTTCCAATTTGTGCTGGACTTCGCCCAGCGCGTCCAACCCAGCTTCGCTGCCGTCCATGTGCGTCAACAACTCGTGGTAGCGGGCAATTAGTCCGCCCAATTCACCCAAACCTCCTGCCACGGCTTCGTAGATGGTGTCGCCGTCATTCAGATTCGGCTGCTGTTCCAGCCAAGCCAACCGCAATTCCGGCTGCTTCCAAAGCTCGCCGCCGTCGGCATGAATGTCGCCGGCGATGATTTTCATCAACGTCGATTTGCCCTCGCCGTTGCGGCCCAACAGCCCGACCCGCTCGCCAGGATCGAGCTGAAAATCGGCATGATCGAGCAAGGCATGGGTGCCGAAGGCGATGGAAACGTTGGTCAGGCGAATTAAAGGCATAGCTGTTGTAGGTAGCGGCGGAGTAAGTCCAGGGTCAGCCAGGCTGATTGGGTTTGTTTGGTGGTTGCGGTGCCGGCCAGGGTATGCTGTTTGCCATACCAGCCGGCTGGGCTTAGCAGACCATTATAAAGGACGATGGCGGCATCGCGGTTGCGGTAATCGTCCAGGCTGCCTCGATACAGCTGCACCAAGGCCAGATCCGCGCCACGCGCTTGCAGGCTTTCGGCCAGTCGTTGCGCAACCAGTTCGAGAGGCTCGTTCTCGGTAGAAACCTCTAATTGCCGGCCGGCTTGAGCCGCATCGCGACAGACTAAGGTTGAATCCAACCAGGCGTAAGACTGGCATTCGGCCGCCAGCCGGCCGCCGCTGGCGGTTTCCAGTATCGCCACGCGGCTATCGGCTGGTAGCAATCGATCGACAACCGTCGGTAAATCGCCGCCCGCTTCGCCGTCCAGACCATCGATCGCAAACACGCAGTCGCCGATCGCCGCGCTTACCCGGCCGGCCCAGTCGCGAATATCGGCCAGCGGAAAGTCGGCCGCAAACAACAACTTGGTCTGCACCTCGTCCGGCGCGGCTCTAAACCCCAGTTGCACGCCGCCGGGTAATGGAATACCGGCCAAGGTTTGCTGTATCGCCGACTCGCCGATCCCAACGCTGCGCAACATCACCAAGCGATCCGGCAACAACCTGAAGCGTTGCTGCAACTGCCGCCCCACGTCGGCAAACAGCGTTTTCATTTCCATCGGTACGCCCGGCAAAAAGGCGAACCAACAACGGCCGATTTGCAACGAGAATCCCGGCGCGGTGCCGACCGGATTATCGATGCGCACCGCACCACGCGGCAAATACGCCTGTTTGCGGTTGGCGGCCGGCATGACCCGCCGCCGATTGGCGTAATAGCGTTCGATATGGCTCAAGGCTTGCTCGTCCAGCACCAGCGGTAGATCGGCGGCGATGCCGACCGCTTCGGCGGTCAAATCGTCGACGGTAGGCCCCAGACCGCCGGTGCAGACGCAACAATCGGCGCGGCCGGCGATCTCTCGAACCAACGCTACCAGATCGTCCAGTTTGTCGCCGACCGCGGTGTGCCGAGTCACGCTGAAACCCAGCTCCACCAAGCGTTGCGACAACCAGGCGGCGTTGCTGTCCACCACCTGGCCGGTGACGACTTCCTCGCCTTGCGAAAACACTTCGGCAATGGCCTTCATAACACCTCGAACCAAAACGGCAAACTAAACAAACTCAGTCCGGTCGTGACGGTCACCGCCGTGGCATACAACGAACTATCCAGTTGGTAGCGGTCGCACAGCACCACGCCCAACACCATGCTCGGCATCGCGATATCCAAAATCGCCGCCGCCCGAAACGGATTTTCGAGCTGCAAGACATCCGCGATGTAAATGCCGGCCCACGGAAACCACATTAATTTAATAAGCACCACCGGCGGGATATAGGGCAGATTGCGCCACCTTACCGCTCGCCAACTCAAGGCCAATCCCAACGAAAAGATCATCAGCGGCGCCACCGCGGCCGACAGCATCGTCAGCAATCCGGCCAACCACAACGGTGCGGACAGGTGATTCAGATTCAAAACCACCGCCAGCAAGGCCGCCCAAAACGGCGGCGCGTTAAAAAATCCCAGCCGGGACTTGGGCTGGTCAGTTTCGGCGGCGCCGTAGTGGCGCGCCAGCAGGATACCGACCGTGAACACCATCGGCGCCGCCGCGAACAAGTCCATCTGTATCACCACCGAGCGCGACCACCCGCCGTAGGCTTGCTCCAGCACCGGCAATCCCAGATAGGTGGTGTTCGGAAACGCCGCGGCAAGTATCATCGCACCGGTCTGGGGCCGATGGAAACGGAGCAGCTTGGCGATCAACCCGCTGACGAAAACCGCCAACAAGATGCTGGAACAACCCAACAGGCTGAATTTCAACGACTGCCAGCCGATGTCGGCCTTCCACAGTACCTCCAGCACCATGGCCGGCAATAAAAAATAATAAACGACGCTGGTCAACACCAGGCGGGTTTGGTCGGCCGCGAGTTTATTCGGGCACAGGACTCTCCAGGCCGCGCCGCACAGCATTAGCACGGTCATCTGGATCAAAGTGGTCGTCATTTAGGGATTTAGTTCGATGGGCAATGTCGGCAGTATAGGCAAAAACCCCTTCCGAATCGAACGCCGCAGCGACTTGTCGCAAACCCGACATTTGTCGAGACCGCCACGCGCCGGCACCCGGCAAACCTCGGCAAATCGGCATTCCCGCGCTTGGTATCGCTCTTGCTTAATCGCTAATAATTTGTGTAGCCCCGGAATCGCCATGACAAACCGCCCAACTCACCGCCGCGCGACCACCTCGGACCCTGGAGTTCGCCGATGAGCGCGACGCCGCTGCAAATCGCCGTCGCCACCAAGGACGGCATCTCTATCAACGAACATTTCGGTCACGCCAAACACTTTGCGATCTATCGCTTGACGCCGGACCATTGCGAGCACCTGGAAAGCCGCGACGTCGATCATTACTGCCACGGCCAACACGGCGATCAGAACGCGCTGGCCGGCATACTGGAAACCATCAAGGATTGCGACGCCGTGTTCGTGGCGCGCATCGGCGACGGCCCGACCGCCAAGGTGAACGCCATCGGCGTCGCGGCGGTCGCCGACTACGCCTATCTGGCGGTCGAGGAGTCGTTACTCGATTACGCCAAACGGCTTGCCGCCGGCGAGGCCGTCGGATGACGCCGGAAACCGTAGCCGCCTGGGTGGAGGCGCACCCGCTGACCCCGCTGCATGTCGATTGCGCAGTGACGGTGATGCTGAAAATCATCGACGGCAAATGCAAAATGCGCGCCGACGAAAAAGTCGTGATGAGTTTGTTGTACGACCAAATCCGCGACCTGCCCGGTCAGTTGTTGGAGCCGGAGTTGCATGCATTGATCGCGACGGCCCGCGCCGCGCCGGACGACGAAGATCTGAAGAACGGAATCTACGAAAAGCGCTTGTTCGCCGAAACGGCGCTCTCCAGACCGGTGATGAAAGGCTTCAAGGCCATGCTTCGCGAGCAAGGGTTGTTGGAAAAACGCCAGAAAGATGAGGATGCGGACACTTGATGCACCGAGCTTAACCCGATTCTACCGTACCCGCCTCGAGCCTGCGCCATTGCCCGCAATCCGCGCGACTAGCTTTCACTCGAAAAAGTCAAAACTCATCTGCCCGCCGGCCGCCGGCTTGCGGAATAAGTCGGTGCGGAGCGGCGGCAACCCGCGTTCCAGGCCGAGTTTTTTCCGGATTAACCCGAAGCGCTGCGCAATCAAATCGGCGTAGACACCCTCGCCGCGCAAACGCCGATGAAAGCTCGGGTCGTAGACCTTGCCGCCCCGGCTGTCGCGCACCCGGTTCATCACGTGCTCGGCCTTCAGCGGGTAATGCTCGCGCAACCATTCCTCGAATAAGTCGGCCACTTCCAGCGGCAGGCGCAGCAGAATGTATTCCGCGCTGATCGCTCCGGCCCGCTTCGCGGCCGACACGATGGCTTCCAATTCGTAATCGGTCAACACCGGAATCAACGGCGCAACCATCACGCCGACCGGCACGCCGGCTTCGCTCAAACGAGTCAGCGTTTCCAAGCGGCGCTCGGGCGCGGCGGCGCGCGGCTCCAGCGTCCGCGCCAAGCGGCGATCCAGCGTCGTGATCGACAAGCACACCGACGCCAAGCCCTGGCCGGCCATCTCGGCCAGGATGTCGATATCCCGTTCGATCAGCGCCGATTTGGTGACGATGCCGACCGGATGCCGGGTTTCCCGCAGCACTTCCAAAATGTCGCGCATGGTGCGCTGGCGGCGCTCCAGCGGCTGGTAGGGATCGGTATTGGTACCCAGCGCCAGCGGCGCGCAACGGTATTGGCGCTTGCCGAGTTCTTCGCGCAGCAACGTCGCGGCGTCGGGTTTGACCAGGATGCGGCTTTCGAAATCCAACCCCGGCGAATAGCCCAGATACGCGTGGGTCGGCCGCGCGAAACAATACACGCAACCGTGTTCGCAACCCCGGTACGGGTTGACGGAACGGTCAAACGGAATATCCGGCGAATCGTTGTAGGTGATCACCGATTTGCTGGCATCGACGATGATTTCGGTCGCCAGCGGCGGCAAGTCGACGTCCAAGCTCCCCCAGCCGTCGTCCTCGGCCTGGCTTCGTTGTTTTTCGTAGCGGCCGGCAGCATTGCTGACGGCACCGCGACCTTTGTGAATCAGAAGCTTGGACATGACAAAAACCAAAGGAAGAAGCGCGTGCGCGCCCTTGGATTCCGGACGGCCGGTCGTCTAGCGCGGCAAACGCTCGGTTGGGCGACTTCATCTATCTTGGCAAACTTCGAAGCGGCGCGCAAAGCATTTTCGGCCATCGAACTTCCACAGCGCCTAGGTGCGATCCGCCGGGTAGCCGTTTCGAATTTGCCTACCCAAACTGGATAGCGACTCAAAATGGTCTAAGCTAATCCGAGAAAAACCGTAAGCCCCGGCCAAAGCCTAGCGTTTCGCGAAGCGCGGACAAATTTGATCGAACGCGCGCTACGGCCCGCCGCAGCGTTCCGCCCACATTTCCGACCTTCAACGACATCCACGGAGAAACCCCATGACTGTTAAACAGAGACTTTTACTCCTATCGTCGTCCGCCATGCTGGGCTTGGTCGGACTGGCGCTGTTAGGCTATATCCAGCTCGCGAAAGTTTACGACGCGGCGAGTTATGCCGGCGTCAACACGGTACCGACCTATCGGATATTTTTCGAGATTCGAAAACAACTGGCCGATTTGAGGGAATATTCGTTGTTTCACGTCATCATCACCGATCCGGCCGGCATGGCGACATTGGAGCCGAAAATCGCCGAAGCCCGCGCGAAATTGGACGACACGTTGAAGCGCTATACCTTGGACGCCTGCAACGGCGCCAGTTGCCTTTCGGACGCCAAGGAACAGGCCATGCTCGACAACGTTAAATCGCTATTGGCGGCATACGATATTCCGCGTCT
>NZ_MKMC01000022.1:0-43934 GCF_001856095.1 Methylomonas sp. LWB | reverse complement strand
GTAGCCGCTTTCGGTTTAGCGCCGCGATTAAAACGGACCGACATTGCTTGCCGCAGCGTTTCCAACGCGGCGCCCTTGCCGGCAATCTTTAACGAGGCATAGGCATCCAAACTAAAATTGTAAATATCGCTGCCCAGGGCCATGTCGGTATCCTCGCCGCGACTCAACAAATCCCGCAAGCGATGCAGGCGCGGGCGTAATTGATCCAGCGCGGTAAAATCGGCCACGGCTTCGTTGACATCCAGGCTGGGCGGCAGCGCTTGCGGATTTTGACCGGAGACGATTAGCGTCTGCCGACAAAACGCTTCAGTCTTATCGCCCATCAGTGAAAAATCTCCGCACTGATCGCTAACGGTAAAAACACTGAATCCATTGCAAAGCTAAAAGGCAGATCAACGAGCGGATAGCTTGGTGGTTCAGCCTTTAATTTTCGGATAGTCGCATTGTCGTTTTCTAACGCTGCCCAATTCAGCCGAGTGCCGCAGTAGATGAATACGCGCTCATACAACGGAACTTCGGCATTTAAGCTCTTGAACGTTGCGCAGCCGGACAGTCCCACACTGCAAAAAACACAGATGACGATATTCTCGAATGTTTTCAACTTATTCCTGTCATATGATTGCCTTCAACCTGCCATTCAGCTTATCACGTCAAATAAGCTAAAACTGTTGCTCACAAGGAATGCCGTCATTGTCACCGTCCATCTTCGTACCAGGGCAATTCCGGAGATAAAAAACAGCTTCCTCATACGACCCCATTTCCAAACAATACACCTTACCTTGACACTGAAAATGTTGAATGGGTTTTTCGGGTTCAGCAATTGGCAATACCGGCTGACCACTAGAGCCATTTTGATTCGCAAACTTGCTGAAGATTGCAACGGCTGCGAGTACAAATAGAACTGGAATAAATCTATATCCTGATTTCTTATACGGTGGTCTATAGGTGTTGCGGCTTCCGTGAGATCTTTGTTCCGGTAAAGTGGACTTCGGTGTTTTACGCTTTCTGTCAATTGGAGCGACTGTTAAAACCGGAGACACACCTTCTATTTTTGCGTTGATCGCGCGTAGCTTGCCATTATCATCAAGATTTGTTTCGTAATAAATAACGTCTCCAACAACCGGAGAACGGCTCATACTTTTCAAAGCCGATATGTGGATAAAAATATCGGCGCCGCCTGACTCCGGTTTTATGAAACCGAAGCCTCTTTCTTCTACCCAACGAACCAGTTTGCCCTTTTCCGTTTCCATCGCTTAGTTATTTGTCATTTTAGGATTCAGCAGCCAACTCACTTGCAATTATCTCAGCCTGTTTCAACACTGTTTCTGTAGCCAACAATTGCATATCCGGCGGATAGCCGCACTCGGCTCTCCCCTGAGCGATCAGCCGGTCCGGAACACCAAGGTCCGATTGTTGGCTGGCATTTCTACATCGGCTACAGCCGTCAAGCCGGCCGACGCCGCCAATTTGGCGATCCATTCGTAATCCTTGATGCCGCTATGCGGATCGCGCTGCTTTAGCCATTCGTCGAAGCGGGCATTGCTGTCGCTAGTGTAGCGGCCTTGGTAATTGAACGGGCCGTAAAAGCATGTGGTCGCGACCGGGCTTAGATAAGTCCGCAGCTTTTCGAACAAGATTTCGACTTCGGCATGCCCCATGATGTGCAAGGTGTTGGCGGAGAACAAGGCATCAATGCCGTTACAAGGCCAGATCGCGTCGGTCACGTCCAAGGCCAGGGCCGGGCGCAGATTGTCCAGTCCGGCTTCGTCGAGCCACAGCGCGATACCGGGCAAATGCTCGGCTCGGTCGGTGGGCTGCCATTCCAGATGCGGCAAATGCCTGGCAAAATGGCAAGCATGCTGACCGGTGCCGCTGCCGATCTCCCACACCGTCGCCGGCTCGGTAAACGCGGTCTTTAACACTTGCAATATCGGGTCTTTGTTGTTTTCGCAGGCTTGCGAGAAGGGCTTGGCTGTCATTACGGTTCTGGTCGGGATTAGGATGCCGGGTATTATGCTATTGATTCGGCGCGACGATCACAATGCCTGGAGCAATTGCCTTGCCGAGACGACAGCAACCCCAACCCGACAACCGCAAAACCATCCCGCAAGCCATCGACAACAAAACATCCAAGTCAGCGATGATTTAAAGATCATCCCTGCTGGGGTTCGTTGCCTCACTCTCAACCTATGTCTCTGGCCGATTTTCACCTGCCTAAGCGCCGCTCAATACCTCCCGCGCATCCGTTGCGTTTGACAACGGGGCGTCTCCGCCGGTAGCTTAATGACAGAAGAGTCAACCCACGGCCGATCGCCGACTGCGGTTAAATGCCAATTGCTTACCAATACACTGAAGCCAAAATACGCACTTTGAATGCGACCATAACCGACCATTTCATCGCCCAGTTGTGGACAGAGGCCTTGGCAAACGACTTGCGGACGTTTTTGACCGGCCGGGTCAAATGCCCGGAAGCCGCCGAGGACTTGGCTCACGAAACCTATTTGCGTTTCTACAAAAGCGCCCATACCAACCTGCCGGACAACGCCCGAGCCTTGGCGTTTCGCATCGCGGTCAATCTGGCGATCGATTATCAGCGGCATTGCAAGGTCAAAAGCCAAATTTTGGCCGACGTCGACGACGAACTATTGGCCGACACCGTGGCTGACCACGCCCAGACCGATCCGTTGCGGATTCTGCTGTCGCGCGAACGCTTCGGCACGATGGAAGCTGCATTGAGCGAATTATCCGCCGACTGCCGCACCGCATTTATCCTGAACAAAATCGAAAACCTGTCCTACGCGGAAATCGCCGGTCGCCTGAATATTTCGCAGCGCTCGGTCGGCAGGCTGCTGGAACAGGCGATTTTGCATTGCATGCTGCGGCTGGACGATTGATATGGATACAGATCACACCCTACTAGCAGGTATCGAGTCCCTGCTGCCCTTTTCGGCAGTCGAATGCCGCCGATGACCCGCAACGATCCGAGCGCCTTAGACTTGAAACGCCAAGCCGTGCGCTGGCTGGTGCGCCTGCGTTCGGACGATTTGAGCGAAGCGGAAACGCTGGCATTCGCCGAGTGGCTGTCGCAGGATTACCGCCATTCCGAAGCCTTCGCCGCGGCGGAAAACACCCTGAACGAGATGGCCGTTGTCGCAACCCATTCCGAAAAATTGGCCGTTACGCTCCCGCCGCAGACTGCGTCACCGACAAATCCGCCCGAGCGGCTGTCGCGGCAAGCTGCGCGGGGCCAATATTGGTTTGGCTCCGGCCTAGCGATGGCGGCGGTTTGGCTGTTGGCCGTGCTCACCATCATGCCCAGACAGAGCCATCTGCTTGCCGACTATTTTAGCGACTACCATACGGCCACCGGCGAACAGCGCCAACTCGAACTGGCGGACGGTAGCCGCCTGCTGCTCAATACCAATACCGCGATTTCGGTCGACTTCAACGCCGACGTACGGCAAATCGTGTTGCACCACGGCCAGGCTCGTTTTCAGGTGGCGGCCGATGCGGCGCATCCGTTTCAGGTACAAGCGGGCGAACTTAACGTGCGGGCCTTGGGCACTGTTTTCGACGTCTACCGAAGCGGCGGCCAGACTCAGGTCATCGTGGAAGAACATGCCGTACTCGCCTTGCCGACAGGCCGGCAGACTGCCGACGGCATCAGGATCGAGCAGGGACAGCAACTGAGCTATCGGCCCGGTCACACAGGCACATTGGCAACGATCGACTTAGAATTGGCGCAAGCCTGGCAGCAACGGCAATTGATCGTCAGCGACCGGCCGCTGGCGGATCTGGTTAACGAACTGGAACGCTACCGCCTGGGGCGGATTTATATCGCCGATGAAACGCTGAAACAGCAACATGTCACCGGCGTATTCCCGCTGGACAATCCGGATGTGGTGCTGGAAACCTTGCACAAAGTCCTAGGCATCCGCGCTACCCGTCTGGGCCCGTGGGTGGTATTGCAGCGCTAGGCATCTCGTGCCATCAGTTCCCTGCACTCAATCTCGGCAGAAAATCGCCGCGGCATGACCAGGGTGCAGGAGTAGTGATCAGCGGCCAAATGCATGCGGGCAACACTTTTTTTGGCTAGGTTTGCTCGGCCAATCGTTGTTTATAAGGAGATTAATATCATTCACCCGGAGGAAAGATGAACAACAGCGGTTATCCAGACCAATGCTTAGCTAAAGGACGCCCATCGCCATATTCCCTACACCCGTTTACCGCCGCCGGCCGGGTGTCGTTATTGATCGGCAGCATGCTGATCAGCCAACCCTTGCTAGCCGAGGAAACCAGGCATTATCAAATCCCCTCGCAATCGCTCAACAATGCGCTGACCAAATTCGCGTCGGAAGCCAAACTGATCCTGCTGTTCAACTCGGAACAAATCCGAGGCATCAACACGCGCGGCCTGGATGGCGATCTGACGCCGGAACAAGCCTTGCGCCAATTGTTACAAGACACCGGTTACCGCTTTCGCTTCGTCGATGCCCACACCGTCACCCTGGAAAAAGCCGAACACACCAACCCTCCCGCACCCACCGACTCCAGCACGCTGCCTGCGGTGAAGGTGGTCGGCAAGGCCGAATACGATGCCACCGATCCTTATAACCCGAATTACGTGTTGCCCAATGCCACCGCCGGCACTAAGACCGACACGCCGATCATGGAAACGCCGTTGAACGTGCAGGTGATTTCCAAGCAGGTGTTGAAGGATCAGCAAGTGATTACCTTGGATCAGGCTTTGAAAAATGTCAGCGGCATCACGAGCAATTCTAACGGCAGTGGCAACGTCACCTTCGGCGGCACGAACCAATCGTTTTTTATCCGCGGTTTTGAATCGGAGACTTTTTTCCGCAATGGCTTTCGCTTGCAGCAAGGCGGGGCGAACCGGCAAATGGCGAATGTGGAATCCGTTGAAGTGCTGAAAGGCGCGGCGGCGATTTTATACGGACAAGTAGAACCGGGCGGCATGGTCAACGTGGTCAGCAAGCAACCGTTGGCGACACCGTATTACGCGCTGGGCCAACAGTTTGGTTCCTACGATCTCTATCGCACCACGATCGACGCCACCGGCCCGGTCGGCAATCAGGACCGTTTGCTATACCGGATGAATATGTCTTACCAAAACAACAACACATTTCGGGAATTTAACGGTAAAGAAGATGTGTTTCTGGCCCCCGTGTTGAAATGGAACATCAGCTCCCAAACGCAGGCGACTCTTGAACTGGAATACGACCACCAACATCTGGGCTTGGATACCGGATTCGTCCCGCTGTATAACGATAAAATCCTCAGTGTACCGCGCAACCGTAATTACGGCGGCTATTCGCCGTCAACCACCGAAACCGTTTATGGCGGCTTTAATTGGTCACACCAATTTAATGATGATTGGTCTATCAAACATCATTTTTCCGTCAATCAGCAGAATATCGCACAACCGCATTTTGTCTTCCCTATTGCCACCGATGGCGTTGACGTATCTAGACAATTGAACAGCTACGATACCCAAAACAACACGTACGCCACCAGCTTGGACTTGACAGGCCATTTTGATACTGCCGGGCTACATCATACGTTACTGATTGGCGGCGATTATTATCGGGTTGATTCGGTGTTTAAAAATTCAGTCAGCGATCCGCTGTCTAATATAAATCTGCTCAATCCAGTGCATCCCGGTACGCCTTTTACCCAACCGCTATACCCTTTGGTCATCAATTCCAGCCGCACCGACCAATACGGCGTTTATATCCAAGATCAAATCAAATTGCCGCATAACATCCATGTCATGGGAGGTATCCGTTACCAAAACTTCCATCAGGATCACGTCGCTAATTTCCCCAGTTTTGACTTTGTCTTGCCTTCAGTCCAGTCCAATGATGCCGTCACGCCTCGCGTCGGTATTTTATGGCAAGCCAAAAACTGGCTGAGTTTGTATGCCAACTATGTCGAAAGCTTTGGCGTGAACACCTCTTTTACTTTTACGCCTGACAATAAACCGGTACCCCCGACCGAAGGCGAACAATACGAAGGCGGCATCAAAACCGAATTTTTCGAGGGTCGCTTGCGGGCGACGTTGGCCTATTATGATTTGACTAAAACTAACGTCCCAACCTCCGACCCCAACCACCCCGGCTTTTCCATCTTGACTGGAGCGGTGCGTAGCCGTGGGCCGGAACTGGACATTAGCGGAGAAATTTTGCCAGGTTGGAGGGTCATTGGCACTTACGCAAATACCGATGCCCGCATCATCAAAACCGAGGAAACCGGTTATCAGGCGGTCGGCACGCGTTTTTGGAACGTCCCCCGGAATACTGGCAGCGTGTGGAGCACTTACGAACTACAAGCAGGGACAATGCGCGGCTTTAAATTGGGTGGTGGAGTGACCGTGCGCGACGGAGTGACGGCTTGTTGCAGCTTCCCCGCCTTCCAATTGCCCGGCTATGCCACGGTCGGTTTACTAGCGGCTTATAGTATCGATGTCGGCAAAAGCAAAATCACCGCCCAGTTGAATGTCGACAACCTATTAGACAATCACTACACCTCGAATTTATTTACCAATTACAACGCGCCAGTCGGTTTTAACGCCGGTAATGCCGATTTTGGCACACCACGTACATTTATGGGGTCGGTCAATATCCAATATTAACCGTTCAAGTAGCCGGTTAGGACCTTAGGCTGGGATAAGGTAACGAACCCCAACATTTTTAACCGGTTCGACCTTTGCTGCTTGCCGATGGTTTTATTTAGTCGCGAGATCTCGCTTTTCTGTTTGGCTAGTGGCTTAAAGGTTGTCGTGTTGGGGTTCCTATCGTAACCTCAACCTACGCCCCCTTGGCCAGCTTCTTGTCCGCTACGCGGCGTTTTTGCAGCCAGCGTAAAATGCCAGTGATATATAAAATCAGCGGCGCGAAGCCGACGAGACACCATAAGATACGGCCTGTAAGTCCTAAAATCTGCCCGTCATGTAAAGGCCACAAGATATTCATAAACGTCTCGCCGGCGGTAAACTGGTTCGGGTCTTGCACCGCCAACACCGCGCCGCTGTACTGATCAATCCAGACTTTACTACGAGGCCGTTTGCGATTGGCTTCTCCCGCTTGTCTTTTGGCCACCATATAAACGCCTTCTTTGCCATCCGGCGTATTCACACCGCGCAATTCCGCGCCGGGAAAAACTTGGTCGGCAATTGCCACGGCTTGAGCAATGGAAATAGGCGAAACTGAATCCAATACCTCCGATTTAAGAGGCGGATTTTTTAAGTGGTTTTTTTTGATGGGTGAAAATACCGACACTAGCGGTGTAACGTAGTCTTTATAGCTAAAGGCAAAGCCGGTAAATGCCAGAATCAGCAATAATACCGAGCTATAAAATCCAGTAATCTTGTGTAAATCAAAGTAGTAACGCTCTCGGCTGGCATTGGGTTTTATGGACAATGCCTGTTTGAATTTACCAGTGCGTGGCCACCATAAATATAAGCCAGATAAACAGCTAATAAACAGAAATACGCCAAAGAAACACACCACTTTAAAAGCCAGTTCGCCGACTTCCTTGCCGATTTTACCCATCATAAAATCAGCGTGTAGTTCATAAATCAGACTAAATAAGGTTTGCCCCCAAAAATGCTGATCAATAATTTCACTAGTATAGGGATTTACCAGAATTTCCAATGGCGCAAATAACTCGTCCTGAGTTTCTTCGGGCTTTGGATACTCAATCCAAAGATAATCACTTAAATAACCCGGTAAAACGATGGCCCAACCGCCATTTCGTTGGGGATTAGCCGCCTTAACCGTTTGCATTACATCGTCCAAACTGCGTAGATCCTGGCTGCTTTGCTTTATCGCTGGCAACCCGAGTTCGTTGAGTTCGTAATAAAAAATATTAAAAGAACCGGTTAGCCCAAAAATAACAAACACAAACCCCACGCTAAGTGCCAGCATTAAATGCAGATTTAGCCAAAATTTACGGAGATTTTTAGCTAAAAACAAAATTGATAAATGATGGCGCTGTAATTTATTAGCCATAAAATAGCTCAAGAAGTAAGGTAGGCTCGGCTGACTTAAGGAAGCCAAACCTACGCAAACCCAACTTACCGGGTTACAAATACCGGTACTTTGGATTCAGTTAATATTCCAATTTCAACGATCCCATTACGGTAATAGGATTACCGGTAATAGTATTACTTGCCCCTTGTTGAGTCGCACCGGCATAATATTCTTTGTCGAGCATATTATTGATATTTAATTGCGTGGTTAGGCGAGTTTTACCAATCGGCTTAACATAAGCGGCCATCATGTCCATTCGCGCATACCCAGGCAACTCTAGATCAGTCCATGTTTTCCCCGCTCTCGAACCCACTAAAACTCCGCCGATACCTGCTTTAAATTCGGGAGTAAATTGATAGGTTCCCCATAAGCTTGCCTGATGCTCCGGCACATTTATTAGACGCTTCCCCAATGCCTCATCGGAATTTTCACCATTCTTAGTTATTCTGGCATCCGTATAGGCATAGGTTAAGATCAGATTTAAATCATCGGTGACACGCCCCTTAAGGTCGGCCTCAATTCCTTGGCTTCGAGCCTCTCCGGCTGTCACGGTGAAACCGGTATGAATAGGATCAGAAAGCTGGATATTCTGTTTTGTCAGATGATAGAAAGATACGATGCTGCTTAGTCTCTGATCGAAGAACTCCGTTTTAAAACCAGCCTCGAATTGCTCGCCAATTTCAGGCTTAATGGATTGGTTCCCATAGACCATTCCGGTATTGGCACTACCAAGGGATTCGGTATAGTTACCGTAAACAGAAAGCCATGACATCGGCTGATACAAAATACCAATCCGCGGACTGAACTTTTGATTGTCAGTGCTTTTATAATTGGCGCTCGCCACATCATAGCTACCCGTAGCAAAATCGAAACCTCGTCCAAAAGTTGCCCAATCGTAGCGGCCGCCGCCTAAGATATGGAGCTTTTCAAACAAGGTAATATGATCTTGAAAATACACGCCAAACCATTCTTCTTTCTCTCTCACCGCATAGTCGTAAGGCGAAGAATAAATGGCGGCCAAGTCAACGGTATTATAAGCCGGGTTGTAGATATCAACCGTTCCGCCGGTGTTGTTCCCGTTACAACACGCGAATCGGTTTTTATCGGCTTTTCGGGTTCTTCTCGAGAAATCGCCGCCGATTAACAATTCGTGTTTGGTATTGAACAATTCGACATTTCCAATTAAATCCAGGTTGGTTCCATAAGTATCATGATAGGCCACGCCAGTTATTGGAAATCGCCTTAACATTGTAGCGTTGAGCATATATTGAGGCTGAAGGTCGAAATAATTGATATCCCAATCCTCGTGCATAAACCGGTTCGTCACTTTCCATTGGTTATTAAATTTGTAAGACCAATCAAATGCCGTCAGCACGGAATTCATGGTGGGGCCTTTCGCCACATCGCCAAGGTAGGTATTAAATGCTACCGGCGCCGGACGATTACCAATCGTCGGTATTCCGTTGTCATTCACACGTTTATCGTGCTTGAACTCCAACTCGGCATTGGCCTCGAATCGGTCATTAGGCGTCCAACTCAGTTTGGGCGCGATAAATACCCGCTCGTCCCCCACGTATTTCTTGAACGAGCTTAAATCCTGGTAGGACGCGTCGAACCGATATTTCAGTGTCTTAGCGTCGTCGATGGGGCCGGTGGCCGCAGCCGTCGTACGGTATTGATCATAATTGCCGAACTGTTGCTGCAGAGAGTAATAGGGTTTATCCAGAGCTTGTTTGGTGACGACGTTGACCATGCCGCCGGGTTGAATTTGCCCGTAAAGCACCGCTGCCGGGCCTTTAATAACCTCTACTTGCTCGATGTTCGCAGGATCGGAATAGTTGGTATAACGCCGCAACCCATTACGATAGGTGGAAAAATTGGTGCTGAATCCCCGGATATTAAAGTTTTCGTAAAGATCCCCATAGTCAGGGCTTCTTTGTACGCCGCTGACATTCCTACTTAAAGCTTCCGTGATTTCGATATCTTGCTGGTCATCCATGATGGTGCGAGGCACAATCTGGATATTGACCGGCGTTTCCATCAATGCCATTTCCGTCTTACTGGCGGCGCTGGAAAGAGGGACGGAGTAATCCTTAGTATAAGGATCGGTTGAGTCGTAGCCTACTTTAGTACTAACCACTTTAACAGCCGGCAAAGTCGATGCCGCATCACTCCCAGTTTCCGCAACCTTGATCGCTACCGCGTTGTCATCCGTGATGATATACGTCAAACCGCTTCCCGCGAGGAGCTTTCTAAAGCCTTCTTCGACGGTGTACTCGCCGTCCAGTCCCTTGCTGGTTTTGCCGTCGGTCAATTTGGATTCCCCGGTAAACAGAATGCCGGCATCGCGCGCAAACTGGCTAAGTGCTTGTCCCAAGGAGCCGCCGCCGATGTGGTAGCTTTTCCTGTTGGTTATTTCTTCTCCCTGCGCTACCACTGAAGCGGTCAGCGCTGAAGCCAATAAAATCCCCTGTATAGCGTGGCTCAATCGGGATGAACGAAAGCCCGGATCGCAGCGATGGTGTGTGTTTGACATCGGTTTTTCTCCATTTGTGGTGTTTTCATTAACCAATACAAACGAGCAGGAAAAACCGGAACTGCGAATTGAAAAAAATTTAATAAATTTTTTAACGGATTGTTTTTAGATGGAAAAATAATCCGCTTTTTAAGCAACAATGCGCTTGGCGAGCCAGTGTCGAGCACCGTCTACAACTTTCCCATCCACTTGAACGGCGATGCCCGTTCGTCCTGAGCTTGTCGAAGGGCGCGCGGGATTTTTCATTCACCCGTTTGGTGAGTGTATTGCGAGCCGTCCATGCTTCGACGTTGCTCAGCACGAACGGCCCGCAATACACGCCAACTGCCCTTTTTAGGTTGAACGATATGGAAGATTATTACTTGGCCGCCGGCGTGTTGGAACGCGTACGCAAAGGTGAAGAACGCGTTTATTCATTAGATGAGGTGCAGGGATGATTAACGCGGCAGGACTTTAACCCAGAAAGGTAGCGGATGTGAGAGCTTGACCGGCAGGTTAGCCTCCAGAAACGCAAGAATTTTGTCGGTATCTTTCAGCGGGTAGGAACCGATGATCCGTAAATCGGCAATCTCGGGAGCGCAGGTGATATAGCCTGATCGGTAACGGCTCAGTTGCAGCAAAAACTCGCTGAACGGCAAATCATCGGCAACGATAAAGCCTTGGGTCCAGGCCGGTTTTTCCTGGCTGTGTCGGTGGATCGGCTCAATGTGGTTTGAGGCAAATTGAACTTGTTGACCGGCACGTAGGATTTGTTTGGCCGATGTTGCATCGGCTGGTTGGATTTCTACGGCATCTTGAAATACGGCAACCTGCGTTAGATTTTGGTGCTGGCTAACGCTGAAGCGCGTGCCGAGGGCCTGCACCCTGCCTTCCAATGTATCCACCACAAACGGCCGTTTCCAGCCAATGGTATCGGCTGCTGTTTCGACGTAAATTTCCCCTTTAACCAGTTGCAGCCTGCGTAAATTAACCGAAAAATCGACGTTAACCGCGCTGCCGCTATCCAGAACAACGCTGGTGCCGTCGGCTAGGGTGATAGTTTTACTTTCGCCGAGCGCTGTGTGTTGATCGGCCGACCATTCCTGCCAATAGCGACCTCGATACATCTGCCAGCCGGACAATCCGGCCACACCCAATAGGGCCATGCTTAACAGCAGGCGTCTTCGATTGAGATCGGGGGCATTAAGCGCTTCGGCTGCGGCGAAGGCCGCTTGTGGCGGCAGCGATTTAAATTTGTCGGTATAAAACTCAACTCTGGCCCAAGCCATTCGGTGATCCGGATGCGAAGCCAACCAGGCTTGCCACTGTGCGGTTTCGTCAGGACGAACGTTGCCGGAGCTCAGAACCATAAACCACTCAGCTGCCTCCGCCACGACGCGGGGATGGATTTTTTGTCGATTTTCGGACGACATGTTCGGTTAGAACTCCACGCTCAGACATAGCACCATGGCTTGTACCATGTACTTTCTAACCATACGATCGCTGACGCCGAGTTTTTCGGCGATTTCGACGTAGGTAAGTCCATCGATCTGGGACATAAAAAATGCCTTGCGTGCCTTTACCGGTAAGCGATTAAGCAGTCCATCGATTTCTTGTAGCGTTTCCAGAATAATGGCATTTTCTTCCAATGACAGCGAAATGGCTTCAGGTAGTGCCGACAGGCGTTCCAAATACACTTGTTCAATGGTGGCGCGACGCCAATGGTTTATCAGTAAATTTTTGGCAATGGTAGCGAGGTAAGGCCTGGGTTCGTCCAAATCCAGTGTGCGACCCGATGCCATCACCCGTACAAAAGTATCGTGCGCATGATCTTCGGCTTGCAAGCGACATTGCACACGCTTATTCAGCCACCCCAGCAGCCAGGAGTGGTGCTCGCGATAAAGCAGGGACAGGGCTTCACTCGTCAGTAATTCCGTCGCCATTAATCACTCCTGTCTACGATTGAAAGATGTGGCTTCAATGCATCATGCGGGCGGTTGATCATAATTTTGCTTGCCTCGCTCCATCCGTAAGATTGCTGATTTTGTCGCCCTCAAGAGAGCTTGTTTTTTACCAAAAGCCTTCCATTCAAGCAAAAACTATTCCACTGCATGTTTCGCGCAGTATTCTGTATTGCGGTTTATTGTTGAAATATACGACTTACATGTAATTCGGCATTGATAACAAATTCTAACCAAGCCGATATTTCAACAATGTCCTAACTCTACTTTGTCAGATTTGTTCAAGACCGTCGTGCCCGCCGGGAAGCGGACATCCAGTGTCATGGAGGGTAGGCTTAAATCCGTCCTTGAAGCCTGGATTCGCTCCACGCTCTAACGGATCCGGCCATCCATGCCGGAATGACGATGCTTATTGTGTAAGCAGACCACGTAGCAACGGCCGCCCATCAAGAAACTCTAGGGAGCACTGTGTCATATGACTTATTTTGGCGATGAAAAGCATGTGAAAACACGTAACCGCGAGACAAAAATACCAATCGCGGCGAAAGCCCTTCCTACGCCTATCTTTTTCTTTTATTGCCCCCCTTTAACCACCGTTAGGAACGATTTGTAGAACAGGCTTTTGATGGACCGCGCGACAATCGACTGAATTTTCGGATCGAGAACAGTCGATAGCGGTTGTCAATGCGGGATTCCGGACCTGGGCCGGTTTATTAAGTTTTAGGCTTAACTACCGGTTCTACGCAAACGGTACGCCATACCCAGCGACACTACACAAAAACGCCGATCCCACTGGGATCGGCGATTCGAAAACATGCGCTGGAAATGATCCCAGTGTGTCGGCGGAATCAACTTTCGCCGGCTCTGACCTCGAATTCGATTTTCCATTGCTGCTGCTCGCGCCGGGACACGGCGCGCAATTCCAGCGTGCCGACTTCTGTAACCGCCGAGGACAGATAGACCGGCACGATGTCGCCGGCGGCGCGGCCTTCTTCCGGCAGGGTGATTTCGATTTCGTCGAGTTCTTCCAACTCGTCGTCGTGCCAGCTTTCCAGCCGGGTGCCGACCTGGTCTTCGCGGCGGGTTTTGGAGCCGAAGAAGCGAAAGCGTACCGGTTCGCCGACGATCAAGCCGAATTCGTCGTTGGGCAGGTTTTGCTCGGTGCCCTCTTCCATGCCGAACGGCGCGATGCACAGCGCTTCGATTTCCGGCGCCAAGCCGGGTACCGCCGGCATCGCGCTTTCGACGCCGACGTAATAGGCCGCCGCCGTGCCGCCCTTGATGCGCACACCCTTGCCTTGCCGAACGAAGCCGTAATAAGCCGCACCGCGCGCCACCGCCAAATCCAGATCGGCGCCTTGCAGCAAGCGCGCTTCCGGGGCTTGTTCGGCTTGCAGCCAGCCGTTCAGGATTTGCATCAGGCGCTCGGCCAACACGCCGGCCTTCAACACCCCCCCGTTGAACAGCACGGCGGTCGGATGCAAAAAGCTGGCATGCTCGGGCAGATTCACCGCCTGGAATTCCTCGGTCGCCTGGCGTTGGCGTGCCAAAAACGCCGCCAGATGGCGAGTAATGCCCGCGTCTTGCGCGTACGGCAGACCAGCGCTACGCAGACCGCTACGCGGCCGACTGACCGGCTTGTCACCGGCTTGGGCATTGGGCAAAAAGCCTTCGACCAAGACCCGATTGAGTTCGTCGCGGGTCAGTTCGGTACGCAAGGTGCCGCCGATCAGCGACGAACCACGGCTGGCGACTACCAGCGGCATGCTGCCCAGCTCGGGCTGGTTGAACAGCTTTTCCTTGGCCTCGCGGCAACCGTGCGTTAGGGACTGAACCTGCCAGGATTCCAGCTTCTTGCCGCTGTCCTGTTCCAGCTTGGCCTTAACGGTATAGGCCAGCGCCAAGTCCATGTTGTCGCCGCCCAGCAGGATATGGTCGCCGACCGCGACGCGGGTCAATTGCAGATTGCCGTCCTGCTCGGTCACCGCGATCAACGACAAGTCGGTGGTACCGCCGCCGACATCGACGACTAAAATCACGTCGCCGACCTTGACGTGATTGCGCCAATCGCCTTCGCTGTTTTCGATCCAGCTATACAACGCGGCTTGCGGTTCTTCCAGCAGCACGGCTTGTCCTAGGCCGACCGCGCGCGCGGCTTCGACAGTCAATTCCCGCGCCGCCGGGTCGAACGAGGCCGGTACGGTGATGGTCAAATCCTGGTATTCCAGCCGGTCTTCGGCAAAGCGATGGTTCCAAGCATCGCGCAAATGTTGCAGATAGGCCAGGGTCGCGGCGAACGGCGAAATGCGCTCGACCTCGTCCGGCGCCTCGGCCGGCAGAATCGGCTGCTTGCAATCGACGCCGGCATGGCACAGCCAGCTCTTGGCGCTGGCGACCAGCCGGATCGGCGTCTTGCCACCCAGATTGCGGGCGATTTCACCGACCAATTTGTCCGGCTTGGCCGACCACGGCAACGCGGTCGAGCCTTCGGCCAATTCCGCCGGGTGGGCCAGATAGGTAAACGACGCCAGCTGCGCTTTGTCCTCGATCTGGCCCGGTCCGATCAATTGCGGGATCGCGAATACTTCGATCGCCACTTGATCGTCGCCGGCCTGCAAATCGACATAGGACAGCACGCAGTGAGTGGTACCCAAGTCGATACCGACCGAATAACGGGCACTCATAATTCCACCTCGGCCGGCGCGACGATTTTGGCGTTATGGCCTTCGGTCAGTTTGGGCAGGCGCAAATCGGTAACTTGCCAGCCTTTGTGCACCAAAGTACCGGTGAACGGAGCCTGGCCGACGATATTGCCGGTCAAGCGGAACGACGCGGCGTCGAAGCCGGGATTCAAGGTGACGCGGTTGCCTTCGGCATCCGAACTGACCGGCGCCAGCGTGAAATGCTCGTTGATCGCCTTGACGCAACCTTGATGCACCACCCGCGCCGCCGCGCCGATGTCGGCATCGGAAAACGCGCCGACATCTTCCTTGATAAAATCGATAAAGCGGGCTTCCTTTTGCAACAGGCTGAGCAATTGCAAAGCCGCATCAGGAGTGGCTTCCTTCAGAATCACCGGTTCGGGCGCTGGGGCTTGGACAATTTTTTCGACTTCGACGATTTTCTCGACGATCTTGATCTCGGGTTGCGGCGCCGGCGCGGCCACCGGTTCGGATTTTTTGCAGCGGCGC
The DNA here is from genome assembly GCF_001856095.1 of Methylomonas sp. LWB. NCBI lineage: Bacteria > Pseudomonadati > Pseudomonadota > Gammaproteobacteria > Methylococcales > Methylococcaceae > Methylomonas > Methylomonas sp. LWB. The sequence goes on along the minus strand of NZ_MKMC01000022.1, from coordinate 28,216 downwards.
AGACCCAGCAGCACCGAAATCAAAACGGCGATCAAGATCAAGGCCAGCACCGCGGCGGTGCCGGCCAGACAAACGTGCCACAAATCGAACGTAGTCGGGCGTAGCGATAAATCGATGGTATAGGTGTTCATGGTGTAAGGCTTGGTTGAGAACAAGCCGCCGGAGGCGGCAATCGCGGCGGCCGGCCGCCGCACGGATTATCAGGGTTGAGCGCCGGCTTTTTTGGCGGCTTCGAGGTACATCAATTCTTGCAACATATTGCGGGTGGTCTGGATACGCAGTTTTTTCAAGTGCCGGTCGGCCACGACGCCCGGCACGCCGACGTCGGTGTAGACCTTACGCATGTCGCCCAACATCGGCTCGCAGTATTTGGCGATCGCGTCGGTGGCGTTGCGGCTTTCCAGTTTTTGGTTTTCCGGCTTGCGCATCTCGTCGACGACGCACTTTTTATATTTGAATTGCGCTTGCTGGATTTTTTGGATGGTGTCTTCGCTGAGCGAGGTTTCATTCCACTCGTCCTTGGCGGATTCTTCGGCGGCGGCGCAATTCGCGGTCAGCAGCAACGCGATCAACAGATATTTCATGGTATGGCTCCTGGCTTGAAAGTTTTTAGCCGGGATTTTACGCGATGGCGGCGAGATTGAACAATTGATGATGGACCGCGAACCGGCGCCGACGCGTTGACGGACGAACAGTTCGCCGTTAAATTCCGATGCCGAGCGCGGGTACGATACCGAGAAAATCGCGCTAGAGTGCCGGTATCCGGTTCCAGGCCACCGGAAAACCAAGACCGCACAAGACGCGACGACTGTTTCGAATATCGCCCGCGCCCCGATAAAGCCCGGCCGAGACAGCATGCGCCCTCCCCCACGCTACCGCAAAGACTTTGGATGGTCCTCGGGGCGGGCCAATAATTAAACTACGTTGAATACGCCAAGTCACTCCGGCAATTCCCGAATCCCCAGACACAAAAAAGGGGCCGAAACGGCCCCTTTTTGCTTGCGGCACAGCGCGCTTATTTGACGGCGGCGGCGATGTCGTTGAAGGCCTCGACACGTTGTTTGCCGGCGTTGGCCAATTCGATACCGTTATCGACCACCAATTTGATCAAACCCGGCGTGCTGTAGACGATTTTACCCAGATAAGCGACCAAGGGCACCGCGACGACAGCGCCGAACAAGCTACCGATACCCAAAACACCTAACAATTTGGTGATCAGCACCACAATGTCCAGCGGCAACAAAATCATCGTGCCGAAATAGACCAGTACGATAAACGTAAACAATACGAACACGACGAACTGGACCAGCCTGACCAAAGCAACATTTAGGTTTTTCATGGTTTTCAATGTCTCGAATGAATAAAGAATCGGTAAGCGCCGACAACCGGCCTGATTCGGCCGGCTGACCAGCCTTGAACGCCGAGATTATAAAATAAAACCCCTACGGAATCCTCAACTTTTTGGCTGAAAGTCGCGCCGTCATTCGGCCGGCGGACTCAATTCGCGCCGATGCGCCGGCTTGTCGATGAAAAACGGATGCAACAAGGCACCGACCGCGAAACCGCCCAAATGCGCCCACCAGGCGGAATCGACCGCGACGTTGTCGAACATCGCGGCGGTGAACACGTCGCCCACTTGTACGATCACCCAAAAACCCAAAAAGGCGATGGCCGGCACCTGAAAAAACAAGGGATAGAACAATATCGGCACCATAATCACGACGGTCGCATACGGAAACCTCACGAAATAGGCCCCCAGTACCCCTGCAATCGCCCCGGACGCGCCGACCACCGGTATCGCGATATTCGGATAAAAATACCACTGCGTGACCGTTGCTAGCAATCCGGACACGAGATAGAACGCCAGGAAACGCCAGTGCCCCATCAAGTCCTCGATGTTGTCGGCGAATATCCACAAGAACACCATGTTCATCAGCAAGTGCAGAAAACCACCGTGTAGAAACAAACTGGTCAAAAACGACAAATAATGATCCGGCGGCAAGCCGAAGGCATACGCCCAATCCGGATTCGAGTAGCGGATCGGTACCATGCCGTAAAGATAGACAAAGTGTTGACCGACCTCGTCCGGCATGAACAGCATCGCGACATAGACCGCCGTGCAAACCGCCATGACGGCCCACGTCACGTAGGGCTTGGTTTGGCAAGGTATCGAATCTCGAATGGGTATCATGGTCTGGCCTCTTGAATAATCGGAATCATGTCGCAGTCCGCAACGGGATGGGCGCCGATGCCCACTTTCGAACGCTACGCCGATGCCGCCAGCGTACTTTAAACACTTCGGCAAATAGCCCGGCGCTTGGTTCCGTCGCTTAGACGGTTCCCGAATCGCCGCCAATAACGGGCGCATCGACGCCGACATAAGCTTAGTCGCTCGGGATGTTTAACGCCCCAACTGGATATGCCGGGGTGACGCGGCGGTTTCAGGTTCGTACGCTAGTTTGCCAGGAATTTGGCAACTTGCTTGGCCTAGCGATCTTGAGCAGCCAAAAACCGCCCGCTCAGCGGGTCGAGGGGATCGAGGGGAACTTAGGCGAAAGCCGGAAACACGCTTACCGAGCGGTGCATTCGGGCAATCGAGTCAGCCGCGATCGAATTGCGGAACGCCGTTTTTGCAACCAGCGAATCAAACCGGTGACAAACAACACCGGGCAGGCCAGACCGGTAACAAACACCAGAATCCGGCCGGACATGCCGAAAGCCTGTCCGGAATGCAAGGGCCATTGCCAATGGGTCAAGATTTCTCCGGCCGTGGCGGTCGACAGGCTGGGATCGTCCCGATCCAAAATGACGCCGGAGTAGCGGTCGATCACGGTGCAGCGGCGTTGCAAGAGACTTCCGGGCGCATCCACGCCATCCTGGCAGACGGTGTAGGTTTGAGTGGGATTCGGCGCGCCGTAAATCCAGTGCGGCCGACCTTGCGGATATTGTTGCACGGCGATTGCCACCGCTTGATCCATGCCGATGGCCGGCGCATTCGGATAAGGCGGCTTGGATTCGAACCAATAGCGATAAGTCGCCGGCGAAAACAATTCCAGCACCGGCACCACGTGATGCGGCAACACCATGTAAATTCCGGAAAACAGTACCGGCAGCATCACCAGCAAGGTGTAAAAACCGCTGGTTTTGTGCAGGTCGTAATTGAAACGCACCTTACCGGCGCAGCGCTTGAAGGTCAGCGCGTTACGCCACTGCCCGGTCAGCGGCCACCAGACGATCAGACCGGTCAGCGTCGAAATCATTAGCAACGCCGCCGAGAGGCCGACGACCACCCTGCTGATGTCTTTCGACGGAATCAGCAGCGCGTAATGCAACTCGAACATCAAATCGATGAAAGTGGCCGGCAGCCATTCATCCGAGCGGTGTTGCAGAAATTTTCCGGTTACTTCAGCCGAATAGGGATTCACGCCGACCAACCACTGCTCTTGAACAGTGGCGGATATAGGTACAACAAAACGCAGCTTGAATGCCGCCTCCCGATTGCGCGGATAATAGGCGAAAGCGTGCTTCGCCGTGGCCGGCATCACCGAGTTACCGGCCGCGACAATCTCCGCCAACGGGCGATATTGCGTATTCGCCGGTTGCTTGACCACCAATACCTTCGGATACAGCCATTCCTCGATCTCCGGGTAAAACACCAAAATGCTTCCGGTAACGCCATAGATCGACAGCAAAACCCCCAGTACCAAACCCAGCCACAAATGCACTCTCAACCAGAACTTGCGTCGAGCCTTGAGCCTCGACAAATTACGATCACCAATCAGCGACGCGATCGAGACCACTTTCTCGGGTAAGTGTAGAAGTGAGTAGCTCCGTCGCTTCATCGAATAACCGAACCTTAGAACTCCAAACGGATCGAACCCATGAAATTGCGCGGCGCGCCAGGCTGAGTCAAATAGCCGTTGAATGCGGATGTTTCGTAAATCGTTTTATCCAGCAAATTGTTGACGTTCAACTGCGCGGTTACTTTAGATTTGCCGATTTCCCAAGAATATCCAAACAACGCATCGACTCGGACATAGCCCGGCATTTGCCAGTTATTCCGATTATTGCCTTGGCGCTCACCAACCAGATACGCACCGGCCCCCACGCTCAGACCGTGCAATGTCGAATCTTGAAACGCATATTTGGCCCAGAAGCTGCCCGAATTCGCCGGAACGTTCCAAAGCTTGTGCCCTAGATTCCCGCTGTTGTCCTGAGTGATGGTCGCATCGGTATAGGCATAGGTCGCGATCAAATTCAAGCCGTCGGTAACCTGCCCTGACACATCCACTTCTATACCACGACTTCGAGCTTCGCCGGTTTGGACGGAAAACCGGGTATTTACCGGATCCGGCGTTGCAATGTTTTGTTTGGTCAATTCGTAAAAGGCAACGGTGGTCAGCAACCGCTTATCGAACCATTCGGTTTTAAATCCAACCTCGTGCTGCTGCGCGGTTTCGGCATCCAGCGGTTTGCCGTTCGAAGCCAACGCGCTATTCGCCCCGCCCAGAGATTCCACGTAATTTCCGTACAGCGACAGCCACGGCCAGGGTTGATAAACCAAGCCCACGCGCGGACTAAACGCCTCATTCTGAACCTCAGTCTCGCTGCTTCTGGCCGCTTCGATGGAAGTCGAGGCCGCTCCGCTGACGCGCGTCGCCCAATCGTAGCGTCCACCGCCCATGATATGCAGCTTATCGAACAGCGTAATTTGATCCTGAAAGTAGGCACCGTACCAATATTGTTCCAATGTACTGAAACTATTGAAACCCTGGCTTGCAGCGGATGGTACCTGACCATAAACGGGGTTAAAAATATCGACCACCGGCCTAAGGCTGGCCGGCGCGGGGGCACCAAAAAATCCCTGCCCTTCGAAATCCTCCCAAAAGTAATCGAATCCCGCCAATACTCGGTGCTCAGTGCCTAACAGCTTGAATTTGCCAGTGAGATCAATGTTGGTCGCAACGGTATCGGTAATATCGATCGGCCTATCGGTGACATTTCTAATTGCCGTGCGATTATTGACGGGACTGACCGGTCCCGGAAAAAAGGATGAATTATTGATTTGGTAATCCAGCTTGTAGTAATGAAAGCGATGCTGGATTTTCCAATTGTCGTTGAATTGATGCGACCAATCGAACCCGATCAAAAACTTGTCGAATACCGACTTTTCATTATCCGACCCAAAACCGTAATAACGGCTGATCGGCACGTTGGCGGGACGATTGCCCAGAACAGGCAATCCGGTATAGCTGGTACGAGTGTCGTAGAGATATTCCAGATTCAAATTGATTTCAGTACGGTAGCTGGGCTTCCATGTAATGGACGGAGCGAAAAACACCCGTTCCTGATCCATTTTCTCGACAAAAAAGTCATTATTCTGGTAGGCCAAATTAACTCTATACAACAAAGAATGGTCTTGATTGATCGGCCCGGTCGCGTCTGCGGTGGTACGGAACATATCGTACGAACCGAACTGCTGCTCCAATGCGTAATACGGGGTATCCAGCGGTTTTTTTGTAACAATGTTGATCAATCCACCCGGCTCGATGCGGCCATACACCGCCGCAGCCGGACCTTTCAGAACTTCTAATCGCTCCAGATCAGCGACCTCTTGCACCGCGCGCCGGATACGCAGACCGTTGCGATAAACCGTGGTGGCGCCATCGGTTTGGAAACCACGTAACTGAAAGCCTTCATACATGGGATCGGTGGCCCAACTTATGCCGCTGACATTTTTGAGCGCGTCCTTGATTCGAATCGCCTGCTGATCTTTCAATATCTGCTTGGGAATAACTTGTACCGACATCGGTAACTCCATAATCGACGTATCGGTTTTCGTGGCGGCACTGGTATTAGGCAGGCGATAGTCCGAATTAAAGGGGTCATTGGGGTCGGTCATCGTTTTTCCCAGTACCGTCACGTTGGGCAAAGTTGTCGGACCGACCGCCGATTGTGGTTCGACGGGTCTTTCCAGTTTTTCCAACGTCACGGTCCCATCACCGGCGCTTTTGGCGACAAGGCCTGTGCCCATCAACAAATTTTGCAAGGCCTGTCGCGGCGTGTAACGCCCTTGCACCGCATTACCGCGCAAATTTCCGGTTAGTTGCGAACTGAAAAACACCTTGACGCCGCTGGTTTCGGAAAACTGCAGTAAGGCATCGGCCAACGGCGCGGCCGGAATCGCAAAATCAATTTCAGCCTCGGCCGCGCACAATGGGCTAGCCGTCAGCGTGATGGCAAACAGTGTCAAACAAAATGGATTGATCGGAGATAAACGGCGGTTCATCGGGCCTCCTGGCGTCGGTTACGAAAGTCGCGGATCGCCGATAGCGATTGCTAATTCGGACAATCCGTGCGGGTTCGTAAGCAAAGACGACCGGGCCGGCAGGTTTTATAACCTCGTTGCAAAAAAATATTTTTCGGCAGGAAAAAGCGTTGGTTTGCATAAGCCAAGTACACCACCATCGCCGACCGGCTACCATCGCCGTAAAAATAGAATCGTTGTGGGAAGGGCTTTAGCCGCGACCGAAGACGGTTGGCAACTGGATAAGCTGCCGGTCGCCGCTAAAGCGCCTCCCGCGGCTAGCCTCAATGCGAGTTAACGAGACTGCCATGCTCAACGGCGGTTTCCGATTACACCCCCACCATGCTCGAGCGGCGAGACTGCTCATCTGCGCCGCAAGATCACCAAAGCGTCGGTCAGCCGCCATTCGGCGACGGCCAAGGTTTTCTCGATGACGGCCAGCGCCGCTTCCGGGTCGTTGGCGTCGAACACGCCGGTCACCCGATGCCCGGCCAAATCGGTGTCTGCGATCACGATCCGACCGGGACGGTAGCGGTTCAAGTCGTCGATCACGGCTTGCAGCGCTTGTTCCTTAAACACCAGGCGCCGCTCCCGCCAGGCGCCGACTTGCTTCAGATTCACGCTTTCCGGCCGGCCGGCCTTGCCGCCGACCGACTCGACACGCTGGCCTTCCGGTAGGCTTTCCACGGTTTCGCCGTCGGCGAACGCGACCCGCACGCTGTGTTCGTAAACCGTGACCGCCAGATCGTCCCGCCAATGTTTGACGTCGAACGCGGTACCCAAGGCCCTGACCCGGCCGCTGCTGCTCACTACTTCGAAAGGCCTTCCTGCGTCGGCGGCAACCTTGAAGTAGGCCTCGCCGCCGTGCAAGCGAATCACTCGTTGGGTTTCGGAAAAATCCACCGACAATGACGAGCCGGTATTCAGAATTACCGTCGAGCCGTCGCTCAGTTGAATCCGGCGCTGCTCGCCGGTGCCCGTGCGGAAATCGGCCAACCAACCGGCAGCCATCGCCCAACCCAAGCACGCGGCCAGTAGCAGACAGGCGGCCATCGGCACCAGCCAGGAATGCCCGCGCCGCGCCGGCCGGTCGGCGACTTCAAGCCGCGCGCCGGTTGCGCCGCGTAGCGCCGCTTGGATGTCAACGATCTGCGCCGGATCGATGCGTTCTATTCGGCCGAAAAACGCCTCGGCCCGTCGCCAGGCTTCCCGGTTGTCGGCACTCGCCGCCAACCAAGCTTGCCAGCGCCGTTCCTGCTCGCCGTCGTAAAACGGCGAGTCGCGCAACGCCAGCCAATACTCGGCTTGTTCGTCGGGGCTGCCTTGAGGAAATGGCGGAATGGGAGAATTCATCGCTAGGGCCGGTCTGCTGTTGGTGCAAGTAGCGGATTATAAAGCCACAATCGGGTAAAGGCCGCCGCGCTGGACGCCATCGACAGCCAAATCAATCCAACTCGCCGACCGTCCGCCGGCAATGGCGCATGGCCTGGGTCAAATACTTGAAAATCATCGTCTGCGAGATTCCCAATTTTTGTTCGACTTCCGCGTAGCTGCAATGCTGGAGTTTGAGCAAGACGAACACCTCCCGGCACTTGGGCGACAATTCGTCCAGCGCGGCAATCAAGCGTTCCAGTTGTTGTTGCGACATCACAGTACGTTCGGCGGAGACTGATGCCGGCTCGCCGCCGTCGCTCTCCGCGCCCTCCCCAACCTCGAGGTCCCACCCGGCGTGGCGCTGGTGGCTGCGCAAATAATCGGTGGCCAAATTGGCGGCGATGCGAAAAATGAAAGCGCGCGGATTGTCGATGCGATCCTTACCGCCGTAACCGGCGTAACGAATAAAGGTTTCCTGGAAAATATCCTGAGCGGCGTCCGTGCAACGGATGCGTTGCGCCAGAAAGCGTAGCAATTCGCGGCGATGCTTATGCATCAGATCGGCAATGTCGTCGGCGGTCAGTTCTAGCATTGAGAGGGTAGGAGAGGAGCGGCTATGGTGTGGCATTTAGGCAGCAAAATTTACGCCGAAACTTGCCGAACAACGATGTTCAGCTCAGCAGCTTGGCTGGAAACCGCGCCACATCCGCTCCGCCCAAAGAAGAACTTGGCATCGCCCCAGCCTATCGGCGCGCATTCGCCGGTAGCCACCGGGATCGCCAGAGTTTAAACAATGTTATTTAACGCAATCCTAGCCCTAAGTTTCGCTTTCGCGGATTTACGCTTTTGCAACCAGCGAATCAAGCCGGTCGCGAATAACAAGGGGCAAAGCAAACCGGTCACGAACACCAAAATCCGGCCTGTCCAGCCAAACACCCGGCCGGAATGCATTGGCCATTGCCACAGCATGAAAACGTCCCCGGCGCTACCGTGCTCGGCATCCTGAACCTGTAGCAACGCGCCGCTAGCCGGGTCGAAAACCAGACAGCGGTCGTTCATCACCTTGTATCGCAAGGATTCGACGTCGCGATAACAGGCTTGAAAACGCCGGTGAGTTCCGCCTTCCCAAGTATAATATTGCGCTACGCCGCCCGGAAAATCGCGCCGGGCGCGCTCGATCGCTCGGTCCAGCGCGCCGGCTTGACCGGGCGAAGCATGCGCCGGAATCGCCGGCTCGGGACTCAGTTCGGAAAACTGTCCGACCAGCCAGCGAAACTGCTCCGGCAAATTGAAGTAAATGCCGGATACCAGCAAGGCCAGCATGACCGCCAGGCTATAAAAGCCGGCGCTTTGGTGCAGGTCGTGATTGAAGCGTTCGCGACTGGCCCGCCGCTTAATCGTCAAGACCCGCCGCCATTTTCCGGTCAATGGCCACCACAAAATCAGGCCGGACAAAACCGAAACCAAAAACAGCACGCCGAATATCCCAACCACCGTCACGCCGGTATCCCCCAACAGCAAGGCATAATGCAGCTTGAAGAAAAACCCCATCAAGCTGTGTTTCAGCGGATTGCTGGCGTGATAAAACACCCGCCGTCCGGCCGGCTCCGCCGTGTAGGGGTCGATGGCGATATTCAACGATTGCGCGGATTCGGGCGATTGGCTGCCGCTCGGGTAATAAAAACCGAACACGTAATTGCCGTTGGCCGCGGTAGGCGCGTCGGCCCAGGCCGACTCCCAAGCCGGCGGCGCGACGCGCTCGGCCGCCGCGAATATCGAGTCCAGGGACTGGTGATCGCCGCCGGCGCGCGCCGAAACGTACAATGCGGGATTCAGCGCCCGGTCGATTTCCTGCCAAAATACCAGGACCGAGCCGGTCAAGCCGATCAACGCCAAAAACAAACCCAGACTCAAACCCAGCCAAAGATGGACTTTCAGCCAGAGTTTGCGGCGGGCCTTGAGCCCATCCAAACGCGCGGTTCTTTTGGCGTTGGCATTGACTGGAGCGGCGGTAACGGCGGATGCGGGTGAGTTCATGGCTTTATAGTCCTTTCGCGCGGCGAGCTTATACTGATAAGACGTTTTTAACTTGGGTTTTACCTACCGCTAAACCAATAAATCCCTGCTCCCGTTTGTTGTCGGCCGGCCGCCGCATACGAACAAACGACCGCCCTCCCCCAGTTAAAACGACCGTTATTAATCAAGCCAGGTCTCAGTACTCAACCTTCAGCGAGCCCAGTATCGTGGTCGGTTCGCCGGGCATCGCGTCAAAGCGCGGATTCCCGAATTCGTCGGCATAGGCATAGTAACGCTTGTCGAGAATGTTGTTGACGTTGACCTGCGCCGTCATCCTAGACTTGCCGAGCGTCCATTGGTAAGCCGCCATCGCGTCCCAGCGCACGTAGCCCGGCAATTGCCAGTTGTTGGCCGCGTTAGCCTGACGCTTACCCGCGACATAGGCGCCGGTACCGACTTTAAAACCGTCCGTCACTTGGTAGCTGGTCCATAAATTGGCGGAATGTTCCGGGGAGTTCGGCAAGCGCTTGCCGACCAACGGCGCATCGCCGAATTGGCCATTGTCTTGCAAATACCGGGCGTCCGTGTAGGCATAGCTGCCGATGACTTTCCATCGGTCGGTCAATTCGCCGGAGAAATCGAATTCCAAACCGTGGCTGCGGGCCACGCCCACCGCGATTTGGTCAGACGGGTCGGGGGTGGAACTGTCGTCGGTAAGCGCATTGCGCTTGGTCAACTCATATGCGGCAAGCGATGCGGTCAAACGTCCGTCAAAAAACTCGGTTTTGATTCCGCCTTCGAATTGTTCGGCAAGTTCCGCCGGCAAGGGCAAGCCGGCGGCTGATCGGCCATTGGACGCCCCCAAAGCCTCGGTCCAGTTAGCAAACAAGGAAAGCCATTTAGCGGGTTGATAAACCAAGCCCAGGCGCGGGCTGAATTTTTCCGCCGCTACTGCTGTGGCCTCCGGCATCGCCGAGTTAGAGAATCCCGCGATTGCGGTAGACCAATCGTGCCGTCCATTAAACAAAAAATGCAGATTTTTGGTTAGATCGACCTGATCCTGAAAATATAACCCGAACCATTCTTGATTTTCGATAACGAAATTGTTTTTAGCCAAGTCGTTTGGAAGCTTGACGTTGCCGTATACTGGATTAAAGATATCGATTGCGGGAATAAAAGCCGCGCCAGGCAGAAAGGTCACCCCCCGACTTTCCTCAAAGCGATAGTAATCGAAACCAAGCAGCACGTTGTGGCCAATGCCGAAGGTATCGAACTTACCGTTGAGATTTAAATCTTGGGTATAGGTAGCCCGTTCGGTCAAACCGTAAAACAGACCGCGATTGACAGTCCGGTTATCGGCTTCCATGGAAATCGGCACGATGTTACGGTTAAAGGTATCGAGCATGTTCACCGCGAAGCGCTGTTGAATCTTCCAGTCGTCATTAAAATGGTAGGTCCAACTTAAGTGACCAAGATGGCTTTCGGCTTGCTGAGAAGAGAAACTCGGTTCGCCAAGAAAACGGCTGATCGGCACGTTGGCCGGCCGGTTGCCTACCGCCGCGACTCCCCTATCCCCGATAATATTGTCCTTTTTGTATTCATAACCCAGGTTGATTTCAAACGCGTCGTTCGGCTTCCAAGTCAGTTGCGGCGCCACGAACACCCGATCCCTGCCGACGAAATCCCGAAAGGAATTGGCATCCATATACGAAAAATTCATTCGGTAAGCCAGCGTTTTATCGTCGTTAAGCGCACCGGTGGCATCCAGCGTGGTGCGGTACAAATCGTAAGAACCGAATTGCTGGCCGATCGAATAATACGGCGTGAACAACGGCTTTTTGGTGACCATGTTGACCAGGCCGCCCGGCGCGCTGCGGCCGAACAAAGTTGACGGCGGACCTTTGAATATCTCGATTTGGTCCAGGTTAGCGGTTTCGAAGGATTGCAATGCCAGGCGCAGACCGTCGCGATAAACATTGAACGACGGCGTCGTAAAGCCGCGGATCATGAAGTTGTCGAACAGCACGCCCAACTGCCTGGGAGCCTGCACGCCGCTAACGTTCTTGGTGGCTTCGTCCAGCCGGATGGCTTGTTGATCGTCCAGCACCGCGCGCGGCACTACTTGAATCGATGTTGGCGTTTCCATCAGCGGCGTGTCGGTTTTGGTCGCGGTCGACGCCGTGCGCCGATGATAGTCCGGATTATAGGGATCGCTACTCAAGTAAGCCGCCTGCCCGGTCACCGTCACGCTGGGCAAGGTTGGCGTGGTCGCCGAGGCCCCCGGCTTTGGCGGCTCCGCCGTGCTTTCCAGCGTGATCGTGCCGTTGGCGGTAGTTTTGGCGCTGATCCCGGTGCCGGTTAACAATTTTTCCAGGGCTTGTCGCGGGGACCATTTTCCGGAAACGCCGGGCGAATGCAAACCGCTGGTCAAACCGGCCGGGTAGCTCAGCTGGACGTTCCCGATGTCGGCGTAGGCGTTCAGCGCGCTGCTCAGCGCTTGCGGAGGTATGTCGTAGTCCAGCGTCTGCTCGGCGGCGATGGCGACCGGCGAGGTCAGCGCCGCCGCGATGGCCAGCGCCAACGAGATGCCGAAATTCGCGGTGATAGGACGAAAAGTCGGAATTGCCATGCGTGTCTCCTGATGTAGTCGAAAGATCCTCGAAAACCTCGAGGTTGACAGGAAGACGGGCGGCGACGAGTTTCCCTCAGGTCGCGCAAACAGTTTCTCGGTGATTTTTGCCGACGCCGGACTATCGCGAGGCATTTTGGCATCGGGAAACGCCATCGATCGCGGCCGAAGCCGCGCCTACCAGCCGGCGGCTTCCCAGGCCGCCGTGGTAGACGCTAAAGCGGCGACCGAGAGCATTCCCGCGCGATGAAGCGCCGTAAGCCAGTGCCTACCTCGCCAATTCAACCGATAACGACCAGCCAGGGCGTCAGTTTGTATAGCCGTATCGGCAGCGTTTGCCGCAGGGCTTCGAGGGCCTGATCGGTATCGGCGATATTGAAACGGCCGCTGACTTTTAGCTCGCGAGTGGCGGCGTCCTTGATTAAAATGCGGCCGCGACGATAGCGACTCAGCTCGGCGACGACTTGGGCCAACGTGGCATTGTCGAACACCGCGCTACCTTTCAACCAAGCGCCGATCGCGGCGGGCGCCAGTTTGCGGCGGCCGCCGTCCAGATCGGCGCCGACCGCGATGCTGTCGTTGGCTTTCAATACCGCCGCGACTTGCCGACCTTGCCCCACTTCGACGCTGCCGCCGAGCACCGAGACTTCGTCGTGGCCAACGCCGTCGCGGACAATGAAACGGGTACCCAACACCCGGGTCCGGCAATGCTTGCTGTCGACCACGAAGGGCTGTTCCGGATTGTGGCTGACCTCAAAATAGGCTTCGCCGTACGCCAAATGAACCAGGCGTTCGCTGGCCCGATAGTCCACCGACAGCGCGGTGTCGGAATTCAACGTGATCCGGCTGCCGTCCGCCAGTTCCACGTTGCGGATTTCGCCCACGGCGCTACAGAAATCGGCGCGCACGCAACTCAAACCGGGACGCAGAACCACCGCCGCCAACGCCAAACTGGCCGCCACCGCCAACAGCGGCATGCGATAGCGAACCCGCCGCCTCGCGGGCAACGCCGAGGCACTTATCGAAAAGTCGGCCAAGGCGCCGGCCAAATCGTCGTCTTGCCAAAATCGGGCAATATCGTCGTAGGCGGCGCGATGGGCGGAATCGGCGGCGTACCACTCGGCGAACGCCTCCCGCTCGGTCGACGATGCCGAATCACCCCGCAGGCGCGCGAACCAATGCATGGCCTGGTCGGCAACGGCTTGAGCCTTGGCGTTATCGGGTACTGAATCGGTCATGGGGGCATTATAAAACGGCGGGCACGGCATGGGACTGCCGCTGATAAGACGTCCATCGGCGCCGAATCCTCAGTCGGAGTCGGGCCGGCCAAAATGCGGACCGAGTCGGTCCCGACAATGCTGCAAGCCTTTGATGATATGTTTTTCCACCGCGCTTTCGGAAATCGCCAATCGTTGCGCGATTTCCCGGTAGCTCAGCCCTCGTAACTTGTGCAGGATGAACACGTCGCGGCAACGCGGCGGCAGTTCGGCGATCGCCAGATGCAGCAAGGTTCGGCGCTGATCCGCGCCGACTTCTTGCTCCGGACTGGGATGTTGCGCTTCGTCGGCGACATGGGTTTCGACGTGGCGTTCGACGATCTTAGAATGCCGCAGATAATCCAAGGCCAAGTTACCGGCGATACGGTACAGAAAGCCGCGCGGATGCTCGATAGGCGTGTCGATCGAAGTTTTGGCCAAAATGATGTAGCTGTCCTGCACCAAATCCTGAGCCGTGTCCGGGCATTTAACGATGCGCGACAAATGGTTGATTAATTCCTTGCGGTAACTTTGATACAAGTTGCTGATGTCGACTGTCATGAACGCATGAGCCTGAACCTGGCGGAATCCGATTGGCAAACCGGACCTCCAGCCATATTCGTGCCACAAATCGAGTCGAGCGATACTGCCGGGGCGGTTAAACCGGCGCACCTGCCGGGCACCGCCGGCCGCAGGCACCCGCGCGTGCCCGGCAACACCCTCTGATTGAACCCGGCGGCTGCCGGGCAAGCCGCGGCCAGCGCTCAGCGCAAACCGGGCCGAGGGATTTGCCGGATTTCATATCCGTTATTTAACATAGTTTGTTAAACGATCGGTCGCGAGCCGAGCCGCATTCGCGCGCCGAAATCGAACACCGAAAAACCCGCCGCTTCGCCGCTGAAACCGCTCCTGGCTCGCGATTGACGTTCGCTGCGGCAAACAGAGGTTCGCAATCGTTAGCCTAAGACGGCAAAACGCGGCGCCGGCCGACCTAACCCCCCTGATCCCACTGCTTTTCCAGACGCTGCACCGATACCGGAAATGCCGTCTTCAACTGTTGCGCGAACAAGGACACCCGCAATTCTTCCAAGGCCCAGCGGAAGCTTTCCCGCTCGGGCGTCGGCGTCAAGGTCTTCATCTGTTTTTCGATATGCCGCCAGTAATGCTGCCACAACCTGTTGAGTCCCTGAACGTCCGGCGAATCCGGCTTTTGTTTATCCAAGCGGCATTCGCTGGCTTTCAAATAACGCGCGATCGCCGCCAATTGCCCGGCCGGGGTATGCCGCAAAAAACCTTTGTAGAGTAATAAGCCCAACTGCTGCTCGATGTCTTGTCGCACGCCCGGCGCGACGCCGGGTTGTTGTAAGCGCTTGCGTAGCATTTGGTATTGGCCGAGGATGTCGCCGATTTGCTTGCCGGCCTGGGTCATCGTCGTCATTAGCGTCGATTTTTTTGCCGCCAAAATCGCCTCGAATTGCGGCTGGGTGCGTATGGCTTGGCCTTCGACAAACGCCGCCGCGAACACCGCATACAACACATCGTCCTTGAACTCGCCGCCGGCGCGGTCTTTGAGTAAGGGATGGGCCGGCAGCTGGTTGTAGGCCAGTTGCAAGGCCGGCGACACGCCGTGGTTTTTTAATAGGTATTGCGCATCTTTTTTACAAACCAACTGATACAGCTTGGTCAAGCCGTCGAAGTGAGCCAGCTCGGCCTTGTGCTGGGTTTCCAGAATCTTCACGCCGACCGTCTGGCCTTCATCGACGATGGCCGGAAAGCCAATGAAGCTCTGGCCTTTTTGCATGAACTGCCAGGTTTCAGGCAAGTCGTCGAAGGCCCAGGCGATGCAGCCGGTGTGATTCATTTCTTCCTGCGCCAATTTGTCGAAACTGTCGCCGGCCTTGGTCGCGTGTTCGGCTTGCAGCTTGACCAGATTGCGGCCGTAACCGATGGCTCGGCCGGCGTCATCGACGACGCGGAAGTTCATCTTCAAATGTTCCGGCAGTTGATCCGGCTGCCATTCGTTGAGCGGGATCGCTTCGCCGGTCAGCTTGCGCAAACGATTGCTCAGCCATTCATAGACCGAACCCTTGAAATCCGGCTCGATTTCCAGACAGGCCTTGGCGGTGTTCGGCACCGGCACGAAGTGTTTACGTAAATGTTTGGGCAGCGACTTGATCAGCGCCGTAACTTTTTCCTCCAGCATGCCGGGAACCAGCCAATCGAACGGCATCTGCCGAATCTGATTGAGCTGGTGCACCGGAATGATCGCGGTAACGCCGTCCTCGTCGTGGCCGGGCTCGAAGCGGTAGTGCAATTCGATGGTCAAATCGCCGACCTTTTTGCTGTCCGGAAAATCCCAGTCGTTAATCTGGTTGTCGTCGTTGCGGGTCAGGTCTTCCTTGGTCAGAAACAGAATCTTTGGATTGTCGCGCTCGACCTTTTTGCGCCATTGATCCAGCGCGATGCCGCTGACCACTTCGGCCGGCAGCTTTTTATCGTAAAACTGGTACAGCCATTCCTCGTCCTCGATCAAATCGACGCGGCGGCCCTTGTGCTGAATGTAACCGACCTCCTCCAGCAGTTTTTCGTTGGCTTTAAAAAACGGCGCGTTGGAATGGTAGTCCTGATTGACCAAGGCATGACGGATGAACATCTCCCGCGCCGCTTTCGGATCGACGTTTTCGTACGGCACTTTCCGCTTGGCGGTCAGGGTCAAGCCGTACAACAAGGTGCGTTCGAACACGCCACAGCGGCCGGCGTTCTTCTCCCAATGCGGGTCGTAATAATTGCGTTTGACCAAATGCTGAGCACAGGCTTCTATCCATTCCGGCTCGATCTTGGCGACGGTGCGGGCGTAGACCTTGCTGGTCTCGACCTGCTCGGCGGCCATGATCCACTTCGGCCGCGCCTTGTGCTGGCCGGAACCGGGAAAGATGAAAAACTTCAGGCCCCTGGCGCCCAAATATTCGTATTGCTCATGCCTAAAGCCGATATTCGACAACAAACCCGGCAGCAGCGCCATGTGGATTTGCTCGTAATTGGCCGGATTGCCGGCGGTCTTTAAGCCCAAATCGCCGCGCGCCACCTGCATGATCTGGGTATGGATGTCGTGCCATTCGCGCATGCGGATGTAGGACAAAAAGTTGTCCTGGCAGTATTTACGCAACTTGCTATTGGTCAGGTGTTTCTTCTGTTCCTCGAAGGCATTCCACAGATTCAGCAGGGTCAGGAAGTCCGAATCTTCGGCCTTGAATTGCGCATGCTTGGCCTCGGCCTGAGGCAACTTGTCGGCCGGCTTGTCGCGCGGGTCTTGAATACTCAAGGCCGACACGATGATCGCGACCTCGTGCAAGGAACCCAATTGCGCCGCCGCCAGCAGCATGCGCGCCAGTTTCGGATCGGTCGGAATCTTCGCCAACTGGCGGCCGGTGTCGGTCAAGTTGCCTTGCTTATCCAGCGCATCGACTTCGAATAACGAAGTCTTGCCGTCGCGCACCATTTTTTCGTCGGGCGGCTCGACGAACGGGAATTCCTCGATGTCGCCCAATTTCAAGGCCGCCATCTGCAAGATCACCGACGACAGATTGGTGCGCAGAATCTCGGGATCGGTGAATTCCGGCCGCGCCAGATAATCCTCTTTCGAATACAGCCGAATGCAGATGCCCTCGGCGACCCGGCCGCAACGCCCGGCCCGTTGGTTGGCGCTGGCTTGGGAAATACGCTCGATAGGCAAGCGCTGAATCTTGCTCTTGGCGCTGTAGCGGCTGATGCGGGCGTGGCCGGAGTCGATCACGCAGCGGATGCCGGGCACAGTTAGCGAAGTCTCGGCGACGTTGGTCGCCAACACGATGCGCGGCTTGTTGCCGGACGGCTTGAACACCCGCTCCTGCTCGGCGACGCTGAGTTTGGAATACAGCGGCAACACCTCGTAGCGGCCGTTGTTATGCGACTTGCGCAAGGATTCGGTGGTCTCGCGAATCTCGTGTTCGCCGCTCAAAAAAATCAGAATATCGCCGCGCAGGTCTCTATAAAGCTCGTCCACCGCATCCAGTATCGCTTGCTGCAAATCGGCCGAAGTCTCGTCGTCTTCCTCGATCAGTTCGATCGGCCGGTAGCGAATGTCCACCGGATAGGTACGGCCGGAGACGTTGACAATCGGCGCGCCATTAAAATGCTTGGCAAAGCGCTCCGGGTCGATGGTCGCCGAGGTGATCACCACTTTCAAATCCGGCCGCTTCGGCAGCAGCCAGCGCAAATAGCCCAGCAAAAAATCGATGTTCAGACTGCGCTCGTGGGCCTCGTCGATGATCAGCGTGTCGTACTGGTTCAGATAGCGGTCGTTCTGGGTTTCCGCCAGTAAAATCCCGTCGGTCATCAATTTGACCAGCGAATTCGGCGCGGTCTGGTCGTGAAAGCGTACCTTGTAACCGACCGTGTTGCCGATGGCCTGGCCCAGCTCCTCTGCGATGCGGTCGGCGACGGTGCGCGCCGCGATCCTTCTGGGCTGAGTATGGCCAATCATGCCGCCGATACCGCGACCGATGTCCAGGCATATCTTCGGCAACTGGGTGGTCTTGCCGGAACCGGTCTCGCCGCAGACGATGGTGACCTGGTGGTTTTTAATCAGCTCGGCAATCTCGTCCTTCTTACCGCTGACCGGCAAATCCGGGTATTGGATGGCCGGGAGCGAGGCCCGCCGCTGGTTGCAGCGGCTCGCCGAGCGCTCGATCTTGTCTGCCAATTGCTGCACTTGCCCGCTTACGTCCTTGCCCTTCCCCGCCTCGTTGCGCAATCTATCCAATTGCCGCTTCAAACCATGGCGATCAGCGCTCATGCAGCTGGCAATGTTTCGGGAAAGTTGTTTCAAGGTTTCGGTTGAGGACATCGGATGTAGCAGGTAAAAAGCGGGCGATTATACGGGGTTTGTGTCAGTTGATTGTTCTGGCAATAAACGGTATCGCAGTCGAAAGCCTTCGAAATCGGCCCGAATTTCGGCAACGGTTTGCTCCAATTCCGGCCCCATGCGTAAGGCATCGTCACGACGGGATTCGCCAATCTCCTGCAACACGGCATAAAAATACGGCTTTAAATGTTCTTTTAATTTTAAATGGCCATATTTTTCACTTTCGAATAATTTCAATGCAAATTCGGTTTGGCCTTTGGCAACTAACATCATCACTAGCACAGGAAGCAATATGGCCATTTCTTTTTGATCTCCCTTGAGTTCAAGCAAGGCTTGATCAATGAAATTAAAGGCCTCAAGATAATCTTCGTTCCATAGGGTCACCAAACCCAACAACCTATTTGAAACAGCTTTTGGCTCAATTTCCAAAGCATTACGGAGTAGCGTTAGCGCTTTACGCGGCTGTTGCCCGTGTGCCAGATAAAAGGAAGAGAAATCACGCATCGCTTCGGCATCCCCCGCACCCGCCGCTATCGAAAAATAGTGTTCGGCAAGTTCCCATTTACCTTGAGCAGAATAATTTTCGGCAAGACCAAGCGTCGCTTCTGTAACCCCCTTTTCAATTGCTAAAAGATAATAACGCTCTGCTTTTTTTAACTTGTCTTGGTTTTGATATAAATTAGCCAATGCAAAAAAACCAACAGGAAGATCTTTCTCCACAGTTTTCTGATAATAAAACTCAGCCTGTTTCAATTTACCCTCATCTTGATAAATAACACCAACCCATCCCATGGCCCTTGGGTTACCTTTTTCAGCTACGGGCAATATCAGCTTCAACGCTTCTTTTAAATCACCTCGTTGATATGCTTCACCGGCTTTATCGAACAACACATAATCCGACTCCGGCAAACTCTCAGAAATTTGCGGCAAGAATTCCCTTGTGGTATCCAACACTCGCTGCTGCAATTCCATATCCCGCAAACTCTGCGCCAGCGCTTGACTCCACAACAAGGCATGACGTGGTGCCAATCTACCTTCCTTCAAAGCATCCATATGCCGCTCGGCACGTTCGGCCAACTCTCGTTCGTCGCACCAACTTTCCAAAAATTTGACCAACCAAATCGCCCGTTGCTTGTCGTTTTTCCTCCCCAAGCGCATCAAACACCAAATATTGAAAAAGCGCTCCTCCAATTGGTAGAGATGGTTCTTGGTCGAGGTAGGGATGCAGCGAATCAGGCGGTTTTTTTCCAACTGCTTCAATTGCGCGGAAACCAATTTGCTGGCGAGTTTGGTTTTGGCGGCTATTTCCTTGGTGGACATGGCGTCCCAACCCAGTGCAATCGAGTGGACGATGGCCTGTTGCTGGGTTGGTAGGTCGTCCAAACGGTGTTTGTATAGTGGCGTGACGCGATCCAGCAACACCTCCAGATCGTCCAACGCGCTGCCGTGGTCGTCCAGAAAGATTTCAAACAGCAGAATCATCGTGCGCGGCACGCCGGCGGTGAGGCGACGCAGGGCTTCGACCTTTCCGGCTTTGGTTTCCAGAATTTCCCGCATTTTTGCGGTCTGCTCGGCGTTACCCAGCCCCAACAACAATTCGTGGGTTTCCTCGCGATTGAGGCCGGACAAGGTTTTGACGGTAAAAAACTGGAAAAACGGCTTACCTTGGTCGTAATGCTGCTCCAGCATCACGGCAGAAGCACCGACGATGCGGATGCGGCGACTGGTTTGCAGGATTTCCCGTAGCCGTTGCTGATCACGCAATTCGAACTTGCCGAGCATTTCTCCCAGATTATCGATCAACAACAAAACGCTTTTATCCGCCTGTTGCAAAGCATCGCCCAGGATAGAGAAACAATCCTTTTCGTAGTGCGGCGACTGGTAAGCTTCTTCATATTGATCCGGCAATGTCTCAAACTCAGGTTGGTCGGCCAAATGCTCGGCTACCAGTTCCCACAAACGGCATAAAGACGTGACCGAATATTCCTCCTCGCGAAACAACACCGGAATCAACCAAGGCGACATTTCGGCGTCGTCGCGCACGCAAATCGACAGCTTACGCAACAGCGTGGTTTTACCCTGGCCGCGCAAGCCCTGAATGATGGTGTGCTTGAACAATTGATTAGGCCCGGTTTCGCGAACGCGTTGCAGCAGTTCCACCAAGGTATCGCGGCGTACCACGAAGCGTTCGACGAACAAGTCTTCCTGCATTTCCTGCGGGTTATAAATAGCTGCTACTTTCATCTTTGGGCTCCGATCAGTTGGCAATTTCTTTCCACCACCAGGCACGCAGTACCGGGGAGATGAAACGAAAGCGATTTTGTTCGTCACGGGCCAGATAACCGTCGTGTTGCAGGATATTCAGCAGGCGGGAAACTTCGTCCATGACATCGTGTTGCACCGCCAAATTACAGGCTTCAGCGTAGTCGATGCCGAGGCGATCCGGATCAGCCGCCAAACTGAGCAAGGTTTTACAAAATCGGTATTCTTCTTTGCTTAACGCTTGCGGTTTCAGGCGGTTGTGCCAGTGTTCGAAGTTGTTGCGATGGCCGATCATGGCTTGGAAAGCCTCATCGATATGCTTCTCTTCGAGCGGAGACGCGTGGAGTTCGTCGATCAGCAAACTGATGTAGAACGGAGCCAACCAATCGATACGGTCCAGCAACGTTTTCAGCCAGATAGCGTCGGCCTGCAGTCCTTTTCGCAGCAACAAACACTGGGTATAACTTAATGCCTCATCGCGCCGGAACGGACGCATTTTAACTTCGCGCAAATCGTTGATGTGCTTGGTAAAGCCCATGCCCTCCACCACGTTCTGCAAGCCGATGGAGCCGGCATAGAGAAATTGAATTTTGCCTTTGTACTTCGGCTCTTGTCGCAATTCGCGCTGGGTGGTCAGCAACTTGCGCACTTGCGGCACCCCTTCGTTTTCGCGGATGTTTTCCAACGTCTGTGGGAATTCGTCCAACATCAATACGATGGGCCGACCCGGCTCCAGATGTTCCAGTAAACGGCAAAACTCGGCGTGATAATCCAGCGATTTGGCGTCGCCGAAACGTACACTCTTGCCCAGTTCCTGGATATTGATACTTTTGAAGCGACTAGTAATACTCCATCCCAGCGTATCCCAACGGTTCAAAAAATTTTGATCCACCAAATGGGAAATCAGCTTGCGATAAAACTCGTCGACAGTATCCGACGACTCGACGATCAAATAAGTGGGCAGGAAAGTATCTGGAGCGTTTGCTTCCAGATGTTGCATCAACTGGGTTTTGCCGATGCGGCGATGACCACTGAGGATGACATGCTCGCCACTGGTCAAGCGCTCGGTTAGCGTTTCGAATATATCGTGTAAAGGCTGATAATGAGGCATGAAGGACTACTGACAAAAAATATGTTGCCACCGTAATAGACAATATATTTTTTGTCAAATTATTTAGCAAAATTTTTATTGCCAAACAAGATTAAGCCAATGTCTGCATTACTCAATCATATTTGTGAATGGGCGATTCCTACGTTCCTACAACTCGATAAGGTGCGCCAAATAGGATGCTGCCGTTAGCCATCGACCGGCGCCATTGAGTTGTGCATTCACCGTCTCAGCATCCACGATCAACCCTTTGCGTTGCGCGGCAAACAATAAGGCTGCGGCACCAACAATCTCTAACTGCCTTCCATCGTTCCCACGCTCCAGCGTGGGAACGCAATGACGGACGCTCCAGCGTCCAAATATGCACCGCATGAGCGGTGCGGGACAGCACAAAAGCGCGCTGCCTCTTAGCTTCATGCTAGACGTTAATACTCTTACATTGAAGGATTACTATGAAATCTGAAGTTGTTGCCGAAGCTGCACATGCCACTCTTGACGGCAGCATTCCTTTTCCAGAGGTTGTCAAGGCCATAAGGTGCGCAGACTAACGGGTGCTGCCGTCAGGCGCACCGTTCGCGATCGTTGCGCCTCGCATGGCTCGGCACAACCTATAGGCGGTCGCACCTTTTTGGGATTACGGCTGGCGGCTGTAGATCAATCAACAGACCTTCGTCGGAAAAACTATCCGTCCGCACTTGGCCGACTGCCGCTGTTTTTACACTGGTTACCGAACTCCAGCTTGGCAGCTGAACCCTGAAAGCTCTAGCACTCTTTATTTGACAGGACGCAAGAGCTTCCAAGTTTTAGGTATTCAAGCTAGAGCTTGAATATACGTGAAATGCGGCACAGCTAAGCCTGAACCGATTAATGCTCTATCTCCCGCCGAAGCCGCTTTGGATTCCGCCTGTAGTCCAGAATTCGAAACACAAGGGCTTGATCGTCGATCACTTTGTAATAAATGGCGTAGGGAAACCGCTTTGCCAAAAGCCTATGGAATCCAAAATGCAGGCTATGAACCCCGGCATATAAAGCTAATGAATCAATTTCGGCGAACAGACTATCGAAAAAATAATCGCCTACGCCTTCCTACTGCTTATCGTAAAACACGCGGCCTGCCGACAAATCATCCATGGCAGTGCGTAAACTCCGAATTTTTATTCGAACCGCGAGCGTAATGCCTTTTTGGCTTGCCGCCAATCGACCACCTCGACATCCGCTGCTGCATAAGCGGCTTCCGTGCGCTGTAACTCCTCCTGATGCCAAGGTAACGCCGGGACGTCATTTTCGTTATCGAGCAAATCGTCCCACAGCGCTTCGATGAGCTTGAGTTTTTCGGTTGCAGGTAATTGCCGCAGTTCAGCGCTGATCATCAGGGTACTCTCGTATCGGAATGGCCGGGTCGATACTAGCCGGAAACAGCGTTGAAAGCCAAGATTTATCGATCCCACGCGCCAACCCGTCTCGCCGCAGAGGTGCCATTCCCCGCTAGACGCGCGTTACTAAGTCCCCACGCGGGGGCGTACGCGCGGCTTGGGAGGCAGAATCGCATCGGCGAATGCGGCCCTAATCTCTACCCTTGCCTTACCGACTGCGCAAATAATTGAGCCGACGCGAAGATGCCAATATGGCGCTGGCCAGCGATATTTATAGTTTTAGTCTGGATGCTTACGCTTCGTTGAAAATCGCCGGTAAAGGCGCGGGATTGGAAACGCTGCGGCAGGCCATATCGGTTCGATTTAACCGCGGCGCCAAGCCAAAGCTCTGAATCTTGCGCTTATGGCAAAAACCGGGGGTATCCCGAATTTTTGCAAAGTGGACCGACCGACCTGCTTACGAAGACTTGCTTCAATCCAGTCTTACTCGGCCCGCAGTACCATCGACTGTCACTTTGTCGCCATTCATCAAAGCATCCAGCACACCTCTGACGCTCATTACTGCGGGTAACCCCACCTCTCGCGCAGTCACTGCGCCATGCGATAAAGGTCCGCCGCTTTCGGTGATCACGGCCGCCGCCTTATAAAATAAAGGTGTCCAGGCAGGGTTGGTGGTGCGAGCTACCAGTACCGCGTTGGCCGGAAAATCGGCGAAATCGTCCTGCGACAACACCTTAAATACCGCGCCGCTGGCGACACCGGGGCTACCGGGCAAACCAACAAAGTCCCCGTCTTTAGCGGTATAGGCTTGTGAGTTACCCAATTCCCATTCCGGTGAAATCTGCCTATGGTTTTGATAAGCCTGCTTTTCCCGGGCTACGCTATCCGCCAAACAATGCCACGACTCGGCGTCGTTAACGCGGATTGTTTCCGAGAGCTGTTCGGCTCTGGCAAAGAATACATCCATCGCTTCCGTAATGATGCCCCTGGCCTGCAAGGCTACACCCAAGGCCCGTAAACCCTTGCGGAACGGCAATGTCAATCGTGTAGTTTGGTAATGCTCTATGTCGTCCAATGCGGTATAAACCCGCGTCAAGCGCAACAGCTCTTGAACAGGAAACCGCAAATCCTCCGGCAATCCGCCGATCAATTGCCGCTCGGTTTCCAACATCCGAATTTTCAAAGTACGTTCCTTTTCGGCAGGGTCTTCCATGGCCGAGTCCAACATCATTTTCAGATTTTCAATCACCAGCCATGGCGCTTCCAACCAGGTCGGATGATAGGGATCGAACTCTACTTCCCGATGCCCATGATCCAGTAAAAAACGTTGAAAAGCGGCTGCAATATCTGCTTCCCGTATGAATTCGCCGGAAGCAAGAAATTGCTGACCAGTTTGGGTGCGCAACGCTTGCACGAGTTTGGGGCGCCCGGCGATCCGACGTGCCAGCCGGTAAAGTTCCTTATTGACGAAACCCGTTTTGGTTTCGCAGTACGCCAACAAGCGATCAAAGGTCGACGGTGCATCCGTTTCGCCAACCGTCGCGCGGACGATGCTATACACCAGTTTGTAAAGCGTGCGCTGAGTAATGGAAATGGCAATATTAGGCAGAAAATATTCCGCACCCAGCTGCTTCACCCGCATTACAAAATCCCACAACTCGGGAATCGAGCGTCCTGTCAGCGGCTCGGCCATTAATTCGCCAAGGCCGAGTAAATAGCGATCCAAATCGCGCGACCACGCCATCGGTAATTCCTGCACCCAGGCATAGCGTTTGCGTAGTGTCGGTAAAGCAGACATCAGTTCGGTAACCGAACGCACGTTTAAGGAATTTGCAGTGCCTTCGGCATAAACTTCGACGGCATTCTGATTGCCGTATACATAATTATCGAACAAGGCGAACCACTTGCCGTGAAACGGCGGCAAGCCCATCAGTTCGAAAGAATGCGACAACGATTGGTGAAAACCCTCCTCCACCAAGTCCCAAGCCAGCGGCGTAATCACCGAGGGAAATCGCTCGGCGGATTCGTCGCGGGTCCAGCGCGGCGGGATACGGGTAATCGGCCGTGCTTGCAACAGCCATAATTGTTCACCCTCAAAACCCCACTCTATGTCCTGCGGATAACCGTAAAACTTTTCGACACGTCGCATCAAATCGGATAACTCAACCAATTCAGGTTCGCTGAGACAAGGTAAATTAGCTTGATCATCTAACAAGTTCTCGCTGCGCGTACCGGTGCGGTCGGCGACGATGCATGAGGATTTATGCGCCAGCACCGCGTCCAACACTCGGCCGGACGACTTATCCAGCAACCAGTGATCAACCTGATGCTCACCGCCCACCACCGATTCACCCAAGCCATAATTGGCATCCACCGACTGTTGTGCTGGATCGCCGGTAACCGGATTAATGCAAAACCCCACGCCGGCGACCCGATTGAAGGCCATTTTTTGCACCACTACCGCCATCGCAGTGTTCGACAAGCCGATGCCGGCCTGCAAACGGTAAGTAATGGCGCGGGCACTCCACAGCGACACCCAACAATCCCGGATACGCGAAACAATGTCGTCGATGCCGATGCAATTCAGATACGTTTCGTGCTGCCCGGCGAATGCTGCGCCACCCAAGTCCTCGGCAGTGGCGGAACTACGCACGGAGAACGCCGTATCGCCCGGAAACTCAGCCAACATATCCGCAATTGCCTGCTTCAGGCTTTCTGGCACCGATAGCTGGGTCAGCTGCTCGCATATACTTGTGCACGCCTGTTCCAAGGCCAGGGGTTCGTCTATAGGCAAATTCCGAAGCAGATCCGGCAGTGCACCGTGTTGCTCAATGAACGAGTAGTAACCTTCCGGCGGCAACAAAAAGCCAGGTGGAACGGCGAACCCAGCCTGAGTCAAGCGGGCAAGGTTGGCACCTTTGCCGCCGGATATGGCAGAATCCAGAGCAGACGGATGATGAAAATCAAACAGCGTTGGCATAGGTATCCTTCTTACTGGGGTTTATGGCAGGGTGATCAGCATGACGGCGAGCTTCGTACAAACCAAAACCGGCCAGCGCCAAGCCGCTGAGGACATCGACAAAATAGTGATAACGCAAATAAAAAGTAGCGATCCATAAACCCAATATCGGCAATAACAACACCCAAAACTCAAGGCGATGATGCCGTCCGGCAAATCCCAGTATATAAAGCGTCACAGCCACGTGCAGACTCGGCCAGACATCGACTTTATTGCTGCCTTGCTCAACCATCGCTTGATTAAATGCCGTGATCGCGCCGCCGCTCAATTTGACGTTGAACAACTCCGGATAGGCCAGCCAAGGCCCGGCAGCCGGCACCAGCAGATAACCGAGAAACCCCAAGCCGTAAACCGCGAATAGGCCGGTGTAAAATTCGCCGAGCAACTCCCTGCGCCGGAAAAAATAACGCAGCAGACTGACGAGCAACAATGGCATCAATAACAAGTAGCAAGCGCTCATTAGTTCGGTGAGCGGTGGGCTAATCCATCGTTCCAACCATACCGACGGCGTTTCGCCTATCAATAGCCGATCCAATGCCAACAACTGGGCATCGAAGCGTACGCTCCTGACAGCGGGGATAGCCCCGGCCATGGCTTGATATGACACATTCATACCCACGGCCAGACTGACGCAAATGGCAGCCAATAGCCCCCAACTGCGTTGCCTGGAATACCTGCGCGCCAATCCGGCCATGCCGGCCAACATCGGACAAAACAATAGACTCCAAACCGTCAGGTGCGCGATTTCGATGGCTGAAACAGCGCCCAGATAGATACTGAAATAGCGTAAGGGCGGGTCGAGAAGTTTATTCATGCGCTTTGCGCTCCGCCAAATTCCGATAGGCTGTTACCAATACCGCCCTCATCTCAGGATGAAAAACCGCGTTACCGAGTGCTACCGTCAATTTACGGAATCGGTACCAAGCCAATAGGCCAACGGTACTGATCGCGCCGTAAAGAACAAACCAACTTGGTCCGGCACATACAAACAAACCCACGCAAACGGTCACGACCCAAAATAATCCGTAAGCGGTCCTTTAACAGCATCTGTATAAACAGCTCGAAAGGAACGAAGATAGTGTCCACTTATAATCAGGTGGACACCTATGAAGGAGCATAACACGCGATTATCGCGGCCATTAATCGTGGGGCACGGGCGAGACGGCCGTTGCCTTTATGATCCGGAAGCCAAGCGGGAGCTAGTGAAAGTTTGCTTGCATTCGGGCACATCGGTTGCCAAGATCGCTCTGCAATACGGTATCAATGCCAATCTGCTGCGCAAGTGGATGGGGCATTACCGAGAAACAGGACATCCGAATCCGAACAGTCCATTAACGTTGCCGGCTTTTGTGCCCGTTCAGTCGCTGAGCGCAGAGAAACCGGCTGAGTCAGCGCTCAGTGCGGAGTTGCCCAACGGCGTTAAACTCGCGTTACAGCCTGTCGAGCTGAGCGACCTGCCGGTGATTTTGAAGGCGTTGGCCGAGCTGCCATGTTTCGTTTCGACGCAGGATTGAAGGTCTACCTGCACCGCGAGCCGGTCGACGGCCGCAAGGCCATCAATGGTTTAGCGCTGCTGGTTGAGCAGGCATTAGGCTTGAATCCGTTCGAGCCGGCCATCTACGTGTTCAGCAATCGCCGGCGGGATCGGATCAAACTGCTGTTGTGGGACCGCACCGGTTTTTGGTTGATGCTCAAGCGGCTGGAAGCCGACCGTTTTCACTGGCCGAAAGAGGCAGCAGTTGTGACGTTGACGGTCGAGCAACTCCACTGGTTGTTAGCCGGTATTGACTTGGCCGCGATGCGGCCGCATCCGGCACGAACCTATACCCAAGTAGGCTGAAACGCGGATGTAAAGCCGGTAAAATAACGGCATGACGCCCACCATCACGCTGTCCACCGAAGACTACCAAGCCTTGCTGGCCGAGCAGCAACGGCTGGCGAGTCAACTGCGGTTGGTGACGGTCGAGCG
>NZ_MKMC01000021.1:0-46588 GCF_001856095.1 Methylomonas sp. LWB | reverse complement strand
CGCTCGACCGTCACCAACCGCAGTTGACTCGCCAGCCGTTGCTGCTCGGCCAGCAAGGCTTGGTAGTCTTCGGTGGACAGCGTGATGGTGGGCGTCATGCCGTTATTTTACCGGCTTTACATCCGCGTTTCAGCCTACTTGGGTATAGGTTCGTGCCGGATGCGGCCGCATCGCGGCCAAGTCAATACCGGCTAACAACCAGTGGAGTTGCTCGACCGTCAACGTCACAACTGCTGCCTCTTTCGGCCAGTGAAAACGGTCGGCTTCCAGCCGCTTGAGCATCAACCAAAAACCGGTGCGGTCCCACAACAGCAGTTTGATCCGATCCCGCCGGCGATTGCTGAACACGTAGATGGCCGGCTCGAACGGATTCAAGCCTAATGCCTGCTCAACCAGCAGCGCTAAACCATTGATGGCCTTGCGGCCGTCGACCGGCTCGCGGTGCAGGTAGACCTTCAATCCTGCGTCGAAACGAAACATGGCAGCTCGGCCAACGCCTTCAAAATCACCGGCAGGTCGCTCAGCTCGACAGGCTGTAACGCGAGTTTAACGCCGTTGGGCAACTCCGCACTGAGCGCTGACTCAGCCGGTTTCTCTGCGCTCAGCGACTGAACGGGCACAAAAGCCGGCAACGTTAATGGACTGTTCGGATTCGGATGTCCTGTTTCTCGGTAATGCCCCATCCACTTGCGCAGCAGATTGGCATTGATACCGTATTGCAGAGCGATCTTGGCAACCGATGTGCCCGAATGCAAGCAAACTTTCACTAGCTCCCGCTTGGCTTCCGGATCATAAAGGCAACGGCCGTCTCGCCCGTGCCCCACGATTAATGGCCGCGATAATCGCGTGTTATGCTCCTTCATAGGTGTCCACCTGATTATAAGTGGACACTATCTTCGTTCCTTTCGAGCTGTTTATACAGATGCTGTTAAAGGACCGCTTACCGAGGTTTGAGCCGGAACGGGAGGTTTTCGGCCGGCGGGATAGATACATCTGGTAGATTGCTTGGAAGTAATGTCTTTAAGTTAAGCCGTTGGCTGAGCGAAGTCGAAGCAAAATGGCTGGCTTCGACTTCATTCGGCCGGCGGCTTATATGGACTGTAACCGTTGAACTTCAGGGCATTGGGGTGTTCGGCAATCCGGTCGGCTATACGGATCCGACGGGGACTTTCGGGTTGTTCGGGGCGTTTGTTGGCGCAACCTTTGATTTTGGTTTGCAAATGTACAGCAACGGTGGTGATATTGGCGCCGTCAACTGGGGAGATGTCGGTATTTCCGCTGCTTTGGGGGCGACGGGTGGAGGTCTCCTAGGAAAAATTGGCAAGATTACCGATACAATTTGGGATACGAGTAAAGTTGTAAAGGAAACAACCAGAGTCGGGCGGTGGATGTCGCAGGCTGAGCATGATGCCATGAAGGCGTCTGGAAAGGTGCAGGAAAGCTTTTCTGGAACCACCCATGTTGCGGATCCAGAGGATGCTTCGGCTTTTATAAACCAGGCGAAGCCGGGAAGTATGTACGTTGAGTTCAACGTCCCGACGTCATCGTTGAAGGCAACAAATGAAGGTTGGGCTAAAATTATTGGCCCCAACTCTCTAGAGGGGCGGCTTGCGGCTCGAAAAGGAATGTCAATTCCTTAAATGCCCGAAGCAACGGATATCCTACACTCGGCAACTAAACTTCCATGAGAGGAGAGAGCGTGTTGGACACCTTTATCGGCTGGGCAAAGCAAATCACAGATAAGGCTCTCGGCAATGATGTCGAGGCGAGAGTCACAGAAAGCGAAATGTCACACAATCCATCAGCGCGACTCGATATAGATACGCCTACGCTGGTGGCTCGGATTACATATTGGGAAAGTGGTGATTTCGACGCAGAGATTATTGAGCTAGTGACGGAGAGTACTATTTTCTCAAGCCATGGAAGTTTACATGAGGGACGGGCGTTCTCGGAACAGTTCGCCGACTTCTTTGAGTCGCTTAGTATCGCTGGGCCGTCCGATTATGCTTAGCGTCGGTTCCTGAGCGGTGGCGTTTAACGCGGTTCACAAATTCCCGAAAGATGCCGCGCCATAACCGGCATCATCTCGCCGGCGATCTGTTTCCCGGTCGCGGCCTTGCGCGTTGGCGGTCGGCTGCGTTGCCGACTTGGCGTCACCGCCGGCAGGGTTCCGGCCTATTTTGAGTAGCCTATGAAAATCGATATTACTTTTTTGAATTACGAGCAGTGCCAGGTCATGTTGTCGGAGACGCCTCGCGACGGCGTGCTGGTGGTTTGCCAGACCGACGCAGCCGGCGCCGAGGTCGTGCTGGGCCGCTTTCCGCTGACCGGCGCGGCCTTGCCGATCGCGATACCGATCGGCACCGAGCGGAGCGAGGAGTTGGAGCGCCTGGTGTTCCACGAATACAACGGCGACACGCAACGGGCGGTCGCGCACCGGTTGAATCTGGCCGCCACGCTGTTAGCCCGGCAAGCCTTGCAAGCCGGGGTTTACCGGGCTAGGCCGAGTACGGTCACGCGGGTGGCGGCGCTGACGATTGCCTATAACGAGGACTTCGTGCTGCCGAAATGGGTGGATTACTACGGACGCCAGTTCGGTCTGGAAAATCTGTATGTGATCGACGACGGCTCGGACCGCGATCCGCGCACTTATCTGCCGACGGCTGTAAATGTGATTCGCCAGCCCCGCACCAGTTTCGATTCGTGGCGGCTGTCGCGCAGTCTGGGCATTTTCCAACATTTTCTGCTGGAGACTTACGACTTGGTGGTGGTGACCGATTCGGACGAATTCATCGTGCCGACCCGCTCCGCGTATTCGAGTCTGGCCGATTACGTGACCCGCTTGTCCGTCGATACGCCCAGGCGGTTAATCCCGACCGGTTGGGATTTGGTGCATCTGCGTGGTAGCGATGCGGCGATCGATCTATCTCAGCCCATCGTCGGCCAGCGGCGGGCCTTGTTGCGCAACACCGCCTTGGACAAGGTGGCCATCCTCAGCGACCCCGTGTCGTTCACGCCGGGCCAGCACCAATGCTACGAACGCAGCGAAAAAGCCGACGACCTGACGCTGATTCATTTGCGCTATTTCGATTACGAGTTTTCCCGCGAAAAACTCCAGCGCTACCGGACCACGACCTGGGCCGCCAACGATTTATCGGCCGGCCTGTCCTACCATCAACGCCAGGAATTCAGCGCGTTGGAGCAGGAGTTTCAGCGCTTCGAGGACCGTTACCAAGGCGGCGGTCAGGAAACCAACGTACTGAACGACTTTTGGCGGGCGCAGTTGGGGGTGTAGCGGGGAGGGCTTTTTTGAGCAATCAAGACGCTCGGATTCTGCGTTTTGGACGTGAGCGGACTTTTAATAAGGCGGTTGATTGGGCACGCAAACTGTCGCTATCGATCCGTTTTTTTAAGGTTGCGCTTCGCCAACGCGGCTTGCTAGGTCGGTCCAACTTCAGCGAACTTGAGACGGCAAAGCAACCACGGGCGACCTCGCCAAATTAGCCTGTCAGCCGGCCCTGGGCAACAAGACTCGAAAGCAAGTGCCCTTGCCGACCGTGCTTTTCACTTCGATGCGTCCGTTGTGTTTGTTCACGATGCCGTAGGATAAGGAAAGACCCAAGCCGGTGCCCATGCCGACCGACTTGGTGGTAAAGAACGGATCGAAGATTTTTCCAAGCTGTTCCGGCTTGATGCCCTTGCCGGTATCCTCCACCTCAACCCAGACACTGTTCTCGTCATAAGCGGTGCGAATCGTAATTCGGCCGTGATCCTCGATGGCTTGCACCGCATTGATCAGCAGGTTCATGAACACTTGGTTGAGTTGGGACGCGATGCAGTTGATCTCGGGGATTGCGCCATATTCCTTGACGACCTCGGCTTTGTACTTGATTTCGTTCCATACCACGTTCAGCGTGCTGTCGAGACCCGCCTCCAGATTCGCCGACTGCTTTTCCAATTCGCCAACGTGAGAGAAATCCTTTAGATCCTTAACGATGCGCCGCACTCGCTGCAAACCATCGAGGGATTCCGCCAGAAGTTCGCCGATGTCTTGGCGCAGATAGCCGATATTGATTTCCTGCTTCAGAAGCGTTATGTCTTGCAAGGCCTCATTCACCAGCTTACCTTCGACGTCTTCGTAAGCCGCGAGCAGTCTGAGCATTCCATCCACATACTCTTGTAACGTGCTCAAGTTGGAGTTGACGAAGCCAATGGGGTTGTTGATCTCATGAGCCACGCCGGCCGCGAGCTGACCGATCGAAGCCATTTTTTCGGATTGCAGCAGTTGCATCTGGGTTTCTTCAAGCTGCTTGATTAGGTCCTCTTGACGCGCCTTCTCGGCCAGCAGTTGGGTATTGGCCATTTGCAGCGAGGCGGTGCGCTTTTGCACCTGCTCTTCGAGTTTATCTCGGGAGTCGCGCAACGCTTCCTCGGCGCGTTTGTGTTCGGTGATATCGTTGAAGCCGAAGACGCGACCGATGATGTGTTCGCCAAGATATTGCGGCCGCGATCGGCATTCGAAAACCCGGCCATCCTGGAGACTCAGGATATCTTCGGTTTCCCCGTCCCCAACGAGCTCTTGTAAGCGCACACGAAATGCCTCGGGCTCGACGACCTGCCCGGCAATGAACTCAAGAATATCGGCTTCTTCTGTCTCGAACAGCAAGTCGTCCGAAATGCCCCACATGCTACTGAACTGGCGGTTCATGTTGGCGATCTTGCCGTGCCAATCGATGACCAGTATGCCGTTGCCGGTTGATTCCAGCGTGGCCCTGAGCTGGGACAATAGCTGGGCCAGGGCATCCTCGGCCTTGTGTTCGTTTTGGACATCCCTGGCTTGGATCAGAATCAGCGGACGGCCTTCGTGGTGAATGATCTTGACCGATTTGGTCACCGTCAGCAGCGAACCGTCGGCGCATTGATAAAGCCCATCCTGGGTCTCGATATCCTGGTATTGGCCGTTGCGGACGTCTTCCCAATAAAACACGTCCTGCAATGAACTTTCGATATTCGTGATCGCCATGGCCAGCAAATCCAGTTCCGAATAGCCGAGCATTTTCTCTGCCATCTTGTTGGCGACGATGATCCGCAACTCACCGGGTTCAACCAGCAGCATCATATGCTGGCAGTAATCGATCATCAGATGTTCGAGGCTGCTCATCTGGCTTGCTCCTGGCCGGGGCTGCTCGGGTCGAAATAATAATTGACCCGTTTGCGAGGACTGAGGTAGTTGTATATTTCCCTCGGAACCTGCGCCGGTCTGATCGCCTTCGCGATATTCGCATCCGCTTCGCAGGCCATGTCCACCAGGATAGCCTCGTCCCTGGGGATATCCGCGTCGTAAATGAGCACCAGCGGTTTCATCGGCTTGGCGGTATTGACGGTGACGACCATGCCGATCACGCCGTTGGAAAACTGCACGATCGTGCCTGGCGGATACACCCCAAGACAACGGATGAAGACCTGGAGCAATTTCTGATCGAATTTGTTGCGCAACTTGGCGAACATCGTCGACAAAGCCTCGTGAGGTGTCAGCGCGTTGTTAATGTTCACCGGGTTGCAAAGTTCATCATAATGGTTGGCAATGACGACGATGCGGGAAAGCAAGCCTATCGCTTCGCCCTTGAGTCTGCTCGGGTAGCCGGTCCCATCGAACAATTCGTGATGTTCGCTGATGATGGTCAAGACGGCGGGTGCGAGCCCCAGTCGCTGGCCGATATCCGCGCCATACTGGCAATGCATTTCGAATAAATGCCGCTCGGCCTGATTGAGCGGCTCCTTTTTCATCAAGATCTTGGACGGAATCTCCTTATGACCAATATCGTGAAATAGCGCGCCTATGCCCAAAGTGCCGACCACTTCTTGGGGCAACTCGATGTCGCGCGCCATCATCAGCGACAGCATGGTGACATTCAACGAGTGGTAATACATTTCCTCGGCACCTGCCTTGCCTATCATGACGTGTATGGCGAGTTCCGGCGCGGAAAGCAGGGAGTCGATAATTTGATCCACCAATTGTCCCGCCTTTCGCACGGTTTCCGCCGGCATGGTAAACAGGCTTTTCTCGATGCCGTGTATCGTTTTAGCGGTATCGATAAAGGCATTTTCAATCCGCGCCGCTGCCTCTCGCTGCCGCTGGATGCGTTCTACCAGCGCGACCTTGGCCGCCAACACCGGCGAAATATCAGGCTTGGCCGCTTCCGGTGTTTGCTGTACCGGCTGTGTCTTTTGAGGGAGCGGATTGACATCGCTGAGGGCCGGATCGTAACGAATCGACTTGAGCCCGAGACTCTGGATGGTCTTGATCTGTGCCTCGTTCTTGATCTTGAAATTGCTGAACGAGAACGGGTGATCAAACCACTTGAGATCGAGGTGGATATATAACCCGACCCGAAGCTGATCCATCGTAATGTTGAAGTTATCTGGCATCGGTAGCGACAGTCCGATCTACTTGTGTCAAATGGAATACTGCGGAATTCGGCGGTCTCGACCGATATTCCGCGCCCGGCCACTCAAGGTTTTGCGATCCGTTTTCACAGGGATGTAAGCACCGCCGCAGTGTGATTGAGCGGACGCCGATCCGAGATTATCGTGCCCGTGGTGGTGGGTTTCGCCCCACTAATTTGTGCCTCGGAGCCTTTGCGACGCCCACCGCTATCTTTTCCGGAAAACCAATGTGAAACGCCGCAACCAAGGCTTGCGATTGCCGATGGAGTTCGTCTGGCGTTCATTGTCCGCCGAATTCCTTCGAATTGCGGCACTAATTTTCAGTGTCTGTCAACGCGTGTTTGCACACTAACATAACAACTCCAGCAATCACAAGTGAATGGGTGGTGCGATAGCGGTGGTTCGCCCTAATGGTCATGAAGTGATTTGTCACCCAGGATACTGAAAAAGGCGGGTGGGGTGGCTTTAGCCGCGATCGAGAGCGTCCCGCCATCGGTGGGCCTAACTTTGCCTAACCGCTGCTTTTAGGGTCTGAGAATCTTGGATCAGCAATCGCCGGCGGCATTCAGCAAGCCCGGCATCAGACCGTCGACGAAGTGGGCGAAGCGGCGTGATAGCCGCTCGGGAGCCGGCGGCGTTTTATCCTCGAAGACTTCGATCAACTCGATGAACCAGCATACGACGTCGGCGGCAAACACCGGTTGCAAGCTGTAGGGCGGCGCGCAAAATTTCAGGTAGCCGGCCAGCGCTCGCGGGTGCTCTGCGAACAGCATGCGGGCGGCGGCGTGGCTGGATTCGGCACTGACCATCGGTAGAAAGCCGGCGGCGTAGATTTTGGCGAATACCTGTTGGGCGCAGACGGCGCGTTGCAATGGGTCGGCAATCGGCGAGTGGCTGCCGCCCAAGAACAAGGCGCATTGGACCGCGGTACTCAGTGCAGTGAAATACACGAACGAAAACTGCAGGCCGACGCCTTTGCAGATCAGTTCGTAGAAGCGTTGGGTGCCGTCGCCGTTTTGCGAGCCGTTCGCCGGATAATGTACCAAGCAGCCCGGCCCCGGCTGGCTGACGAAATCGCCCAAGGCCAGCCGATTCAATTCCCACAAGTCTTCGGCCAAGGTCAGGCCGTGCAGCGGTGTCACGGCCAGGAATTGCAAGGCGTGGTTCAGCGCGCCGCGCCGCGAGGCGTTGTACATCGTCGCGCGGGCCACCTCGGGGCGCCAGGTCGGCAAGCGTTCGGCCGGGGTCGCACCCTGCATCGCCGCTTGGCTGACGTTGACCAGCTTGCCGTCGCCGATGTCCACGAAGGTACTGCCGGCCTCGGCGCAGCTGAGTTTGGCATCGCCGCGCAGCAATTCGAAGGCGTCGGCGTGATAAGTCGGCGACATCCAGTCGTCGTCGGCCATCATCGCGCAATACGGCAAGTCGCCGCACCACTCGAACAGATAGCTCAAATTGCCTGCGCCGCCGACGTTCTTCTGGTGTGCGATCGCGAAGATATAGGGATTCAGCGCGCGGATGCGTTCCAGAAATTCGCGTTTTTCCGGCGTTTCGCTGTTGTCGGCGACCAGCACCACGGTTTCCTCGTTGGCCGTGCCGATCAGCGAGGCGATCACCGAGCGCGCCATCGGCGTCCAGCGCGCGGTCGGCAATAAAATCGCGGCTTGCGCGGAGGCGGGCAATGGCGGAAAGTGCCGGCCGCCGGTGGCGATGAGCGGAACTTCGTGAGTCATGGCGCGTTCGGTGTGAGGTATAGAAGCATGGTTGGCGTCAAGCCGGTACGCGGCGCAGAAAGCCGTCCGGCGAGGCGGTGATGGCGATTTTATGTTCGAGGGTTTTATCGATCTCGAAATTCAGCACCTTGCCGTCGGCGGCTTGGCGGCCTTCGCCGCGCAGCAGGCGCAGATATTCCCAAACCGCGGTCTTCGGGTTGTTGCCCTTGTCCCAGGGACGGTCGCGGCAAAAGCCTTCCGGCAGATCTTCGACGCCGGTATCCCAGACCACGCAGTAGCTGTCTTCCGAGGTCAGCGGCGCGTAGGCTTCCAGTTCGGCCAGCACATGGTCGTGGGTGTGGTTGGAGTCCAGGAAAACCAAAATGCGTTGGGCTTGCGCGGCGCGGGCCTTGACGGTCGCGACGATGTCCGGGGCGATCGACGATCCCTGGAGGGTCTCGATTTTATGCGCCAGCGGATGGGCTTCGATGGCCGCGCGGTTGTGCGGGCGGATGTCGATGTCGATGCCCAGCACCTTGCGCGGGCTTTGCAATGGGTCCAAGGCTTGGCCGGCGGCGACCGCGTCGCAGTAATCCAGCAGGGCTAGCATCGATGCGCTCAGCACCAGCGAGCCGCCGTGGGCGATGCCGGTTTCGACGATCAAGTCCGGCTTGACCCGCCAAATCAATTCCTGAATCGCGTAAACGTCCTGCGGCACCTGGATGACCGGCCGGCCTAGCCAGGTAAAGTTCTGGGCGTAGTTGTGGCGGATGGATTCGCGCACCCAGATGTTGGAAAGTCCGATGAAATCGCGGTCGGTGCCGATCCGGCGAATGTTGTCGGCGACGTAAGTTTCGAATTGCTTGTTGGCGTCCATGAGAGGCTTCGGTGTGGTGGGGGCGAAATCGGTTGGTTAATCTTTCCAGCAATACAGCACGGTTTCCATCAGCAGCGGCGAATGGTGGCGCAACGCAAAGCGGTAGCCGGGATCGAGGCGGCGCACGTATGCCGGAATCTCGAAAATATCGCTGGGGAAATGGTAGACGCTGAGCGCCATTTTGGGGCCATAACGGCGAATCGTGGCGGCCGCGCCGCGCAACAGCGCCAGTTCCAGGCCTTCCACGTCGGCTTTGATTAAGCTGGCCGGCTGGCCTTGCAGGTAGTCGTCCAGGCTGTAAACCGCGCTAGTCGGCAGATCGTCGCGATCGGCGGCGGCCTCGACCAGATTCAAGCTTTGTGCCGGTCCGCTGACGTTGACGCAAGCCATCCGGCCGCTGGCCTCGGCAACGCCGGCGTTGACCAGCGCGATTTGACCGTCGTCCAATGCCCACTCCGCCGCCAAGCGCTCGGTCCGTTGGCGCAACGCGGCAAATTGCCGCTCGCCCGGCTCGAAGGCGTGAATGCGTTTGAAGGCGCCGTGGCAGGCCCAGATGAACTTCTCGACGGTATCGCCGACATAGGCGCCGGCATCGATGAAAATGTGGCGGTCGTCGTCGGCAAATCCCGGCAGGCAAAAATATTGATCGGGGGCTTGCACGTCGCGGCAAGGTGCCGGCGAGCCGCTCAGCCAGGCCAACACCACGGCGCCCAAGGTTTGCCGGGATAACTCGTCGGCGAGAAAGGCGTTGTTGATTTCCAGAATGTCTGGATAGCGGCTGACCGCGAAAAACGCATCGAAGCTCAGCGCGGTCAGGCCGGTCGCGGTCAATTGCTCGACGACGGCTTTAGCCGCGTGGCGGGCGGCCACCAGCACCCAGCCGGTTTCGGCGACGGCGGGGTCTTCCGGCGCGACCACCGGCACGCCGCGTATCGCCGTGTGCCATTTGGCGGGATTGCGGTCCGCCACGCAGACGACCTTGGCACCGAGTCCTTGCAGATACTGGACGGCCCAGGTGCCGACGAATCCGGCGCCGTAGACGACGATGCCCGTCGAGAATGCCGCCTGAAAGCGGCTAATCAAGGGCTGTTGCTCGGCGCGGAGATCGGCGGCGCGCGCCCAAAAATCGCTCAATGGCTGCTCCGTTCGTTGGGCAGGGCGTAGATCACCGCGCCGGTGCCGCACCAACTGTGCAGGCGCAGCAAGAACCGGTAATTCGGCAAGGTTTGCATCAGCCACAGCGGCAATTCCCAGAGTCCTTGGATGTTATGGTAGGACGTGGCGACGACGATAGGCCGATGACTCAACAAGGTCTGCTCGGCGCCCTTCAGCGCGTCGAGCTCGCCGCCTTCCAGATGTAGTTTGATGAAGGTCGGCGTAAACTCCAAATCGTCCAGCGCGACGACCGGCAATTTGCGCTTGCCGAGCGGAGTCAGTTGCGAGGCATAGTCCAAGCCTTCGTAAAACCGCCCCATCCCGGTTCGAGCGGCGATTCCGCAATCCATGACCCGCAACCGGGAATCGTCGCAAAGCCCCAGTTCGTCCATGGTGACTTCGAGTTGCTCAAGGCTGGTTCGGTCAGGTTCGATCAAGCATAGTTCGGCGAAGCGGCCACCGGTCAACTGGCAAAAACGTCGAGTCACGCTGCCGGTATGGGCGCCCAAATCGATAAAACGCTCCTCGTGGTTTAGGCAGTCCAACACTTCGGGGATAAAGAAGCGGTCGTCGGTCGTGACCGGCGCGGCGGAAAACGTCCATTCCTGGCGCAGCCGCCGCCAGGCGATGAATTGCAGGTGGTGCGCGCGGGACAGGGCGTCGTGCCAGCCGTCCAATACCGTTTCGATGCGGTCCAGATCAATGTCGCTGAACGGGTCGGCGAACCAGCCGTTGGAGAGCGGATGGCGATCGCGGTAGGCTTCGGCAATGTCGTAAAACGGCACGGCATCCTGCCAGCCTTGCCGAGTCAAATATTCGGCCACCGGTGTAAAAGGATCGTTGGCGATGCTGATTGCCAGCAAGGTCTTGGTTTTGAGTTTGTTCGGGACGTCCTCGGGCGCGATCAACCGGGTTTGTTGCCAGAACGGGGTGTTTGCCAGCGTGCCGGCGTTGGCGTCGACGACGGTTTGCACGGTCACGCCGATCCGCTTGAAGTAGGCATGGGCCAGTCTGCCTAAATTGCCGGCACCGTACAACGTTACCGGCTTGTCTACTCGGCGAGGGGCTGCGTGACTCGGTACTTGCTGTAACCGGCGCAGCATTCGGCGGGCTTCGGCCGGATCGGGTAGGCGGCTAAATTGCCGGGCGATGGGATGTTGCAAGATCATCGGCTGGACGGATTTGCGATCGGGAACACGACGAATCGGGGCGCTTTAATCGTCCAACAGCGTCCGGATTTGTTCGGCATGGGCGCTGAGATCGACGACGGTTTTGGCGCCGCAGTAATAACAAATTGGTTTCTGGTGCTTGAGATCGCCTCCCAGCATGGTTTTGCGAATGTCGTTGAGCGCGCGGCCTTCCAGTATCTCCCGCAGACTTTGTTGGCTCAGATCGCCGATCGCCAATTCGCCGAAGATGTCTGCGCAACAGGCCGAAATCTTGCCGTCGAATTTGACGTAGGCCATGTAAAACGGCATCTCGCAGGGCGCGTTGGAACCGGCGAAGCCGATCTTTTGGCCGTCGTGGGTGTGGAACACCGGCATGTCTTTCAGATGGACCACCTGCGAATGCTCGCATAAGGTTTTCAGCCCGTCCCAGCCCCGCTGGAACAGGCCGTCGGTGATACCGTACAACTCGGCGTCGGACGAGGCCAGTTTGATGTAAAGCTGGACGGTTTGACGCTGTTCGACGGCTTCGGCCGCCGCGTAAATGTTGCGCATCAACTTGTCGAAGAAGTCCTTACCCTTGATGGTTTGGTATTCCTCGCGGCTGAAGGCATCCAGACTGATGTGGATTTCGTCGACGCCGGAATTCAACAGTTCTTCCAGAATCTCGGGTTTCAGGACGGTGCCGTTGGTGATGATGCGCAGCTTTTCGGCCAGCCCCCGCGACTTGCAGGCGGCCAGCATCGCGGCGATCTTTTTGTTCAGCAGCGGTTCGCCGTAGCCGTGAAACTGAATCATCGCCATTTTGTAAGGCAGGGCTTGCAGATCGGCTAGCAGTTTGTCGAACACCGCGTCGCTCATCATGCCCTTGCGGTGATCGGTGTCGTAGCGCCCCGAGTGCATGTCGCAGAAGGTGCAGCTCAGATTGCATTCCGACGTCGGCTCGACGATCAGGCTCAAGATGCGTTTTTCGGCCAGCGCCTTGAGCAGATTGTCGACCCGGGTTGCGGCGATGTCGATGTTTTTGGCTTCTTGTTTGGTGAGCATAAAACTTACGCTAGGGTTTGCCGGGCATTGCGCGGTGCGGAACGGAGCGGCTCGGCGAGCGCCCGGCTCCAGGACCGCAGTCTCGGGTTGTCCGGAAAGTACTTCAAAAAGTGAAACACGCTGCCTTTGGAGCGCTCGAAATCGCCGTGCGCCAAGTCCGCGCCGGCGGGGATACTACCGTCGTCGGCATACGGGCCGTTCGGGTTTTGGAAGGCTTTAAACCAGTCGCAGGGGCAGTTACCGAATACGGCGGCGTAAGCAGGTTGGCGTTTTTCGGCGTTCATCAAATCCAGGTAATACGCATTGAGTCCGGCGGTCATTTCGGCAAAAGTGTAGCGGGTTCTGGCGAATTCGGCGGCCTGCTGGGCCAAGGCCCGGCGTCGTTCGGGCTGGTTGATCAGATCGCTAAGCGCCTCGGCGAAGTCGGCGGGGCAGTTGACGACCAGACCGGTCCGGCCATGTGCGACGATTCGGCGCTCGGCCGGGTTGTCCAACACGATAGGCACGACGCCCATCGCCATCGCTTCGATCAGCGCATTCTCGGCGGTACCGTAGTGCAGCGGGTTCAGCAGGTATACCAGAATATCCAGTTCGGCTAATTCGGCGACGATGTCCTCGGAATAACCGGCGAATTCGAATAAATCCGGCCGGCTGACGGCGGCGCACCGCGCTTGCAGTTCGGCGCGGTTGGCGATGTCGCCGAGCAATTTAACGCGTAGGTCGGCCAGCGGCACCGCCGCCAGAAACTCGACGAAGCGCGGATGCAGCTTGGCGAAGTTTAAAGTGCCGACGTAACCCAGACGCGGCGGCCGGCCTTGGCGTTGCGGGAGCGGCGGCAAGTCGGCGAGGCCGGCGCTGGAGACCACGCCGAGGTGTTGTTTCTCGGCATCGCTTAAACCGGCGAAGGCCGGGTTATCCAGCGAGCATGCCGAGGTGAACACCCAGCGGTCCGCGATCGCCGCTAAACCGGCCGGGATGAGCGGGCTCCTCAGGCCGGAAATATGGCACCAAAACAAAGCCCGGTGCGGCGGGAGCTCGGCTTCGCATAAGCACTTGGGCAACAGCGGGTGGTTCCAGAATTCGAATTGCACGATGTCCGCTTCGGCGATCGCCGCGCGCAGCCTATCGGGCGAAGGACAGACTTCGACCGCGAAATTCGGGTCGGCCAGCGCGGCGATGGCCTCGACGAATTGGGTCTTTTCCAGCGCTTCCAGGCAAATAAACCGATGCGATACGCCGGCGTTCTCGCCGGCCGCTTGCCGGGCTAGGCCCGACAGGGCTTTACCGACGCCGCCGCCCAGGTGCGGGGTGATGTGCAGGACCCGGATCATCGATGGTTGGCTGGAGGCCGTCGGTTCAAGCGGTTTCCAGGACGCTGCGTCGCAACAGCTTGGGCAGCAATTGCTCGCGGTAAGGATCGATGTTGTCGGGCAGGCAATGGGTCAGCTGGCCGCATTGCGAGCACACCGGGTTTTGCCGGCGTTTGCCCTCCAAATGTTGAATCCGCAAGCGGTTGAAGGCGTCGGAATGCCAGATGTCGCGGATCGATTGTTCCCTGGCGTCGCCGATGATTAACTTGCGGCCCCAATCCAGAAAGCAGGAGCTGACCAAGCCGTCGGCATTGACCGACATCGAATAAAAAATATACGGGCAGGTGTCGGTCGGCGTGATGGGTTGCTGGTAAATGCCTTCGGTAATCTTGAAGCCGGTGCGGGTTTCCACGTCGAATTCCGGCCAGCATGGCGCGAAATTTTCGATGAAGATCCGGTCGCAGTAGTCGCCGAAGGTATCGTAGAACTCTTGCTGCTGAGCTTCGGTAATCAACTCTCTGGGAATTTTGATGACGATTTCGCAATCGCCCTTGTGCTCGTACA
Source organism: Methylomonas sp. LWB (assembly GCF_001856095.1). Taxonomy (NCBI): domain Bacteria; kingdom Pseudomonadati; phylum Pseudomonadota; class Gammaproteobacteria; order Methylococcales; family Methylococcaceae; genus Methylomonas; species Methylomonas sp. LWB. The sequence goes on along the minus strand of NZ_MKMC01000021.1, from coordinate 32,310 downwards.
ACCAATGAATGTTATCGACGAAGCGCTGGAACTCGAAGTCGAACTTGGTGAAGCGTTGGTATTGCTCCTCGTTCATACCGTCGACCGAGATATTGATCTTATCCAGGCCGGCTTCGATCAGCGGTCCCATCCGGTCCGGATCGATCAGCGTGCCGTTGGTGGTGGTGTCGATGTAAGGTATCCTGCCGCTTTGCTTGGCATAGGCCACCATCTCGGCCAGGTGTTTGTTCAGCAGCGGCTCACCGTCCTTGTACATCCGCAACACTTTGATGTCTTGCGGGAAGTCCGCCAAGTCGTCGATGATCTTTTTAAACAGCTCCAGCTTCATCGTGCCCTGGTAGCGGCCGGTTTGCTTAATCAGTTCGCGGTCGCCGGTCGGGCAAAACGTACATTGAAAGTTGCAGGAACTGGCCGGATCGACGAACAACACGAACGGCGTTTCCAGCGGAATCACGTCTTGCAGCGGGGTGCGTTCGTCGAGGTTAATGCGAGGTTTGATTTGTGCTTTCATCAAGGTTTTCCTAGGGTTGGCTCCTGCGGTGTCGATAGCGCCCGACGACTCAGTCGAGCAGTCCCAACAACTGGGTCAGTTTGCGCGGATCGCCCCAAAACGCCATCGGTTCGTAATCGGGGTAGGCATGGTAGCCCAGATTCAACGCGATGTCGGCGCCTCGCTTGCGAATATGCCGCTCGACCAGCGTTCTGATCGAAATCGGCGTACCGCTGCAGACGTTGTAGACGCCGTCGGCGTCCGGGCGTTCGACTAATTGCACCAGGCGGCGGGCCGCGACTTCGATCGGCAGGTAATCGCGGAGCTGTTCTCCGCCGGACATATCGAACGTCGGCCGCCCGTCGGCAATCGCCCGCTCCAATTGCGCCAGCAGGCTGTTGGCGTGCTGGCCTTCGCCGTACAGGTAGAACAGTCTAGCCCATTGCAGCGTGAAGGGCTGATGTCGTTGGAGTTGTTGCAGAAATTTTCGCAAACTGTCCTTCGCCAGCGCGTAGGGATTGGCCGGCAGCGTCGGCAAATCTTCGGCCAGGCAGCCGTTTCGCAAGCCGTATTCGAAGCAGGTGCCGGCGACCAATAATTGCCCGACGCCTTGTTCGACCAACGACTTCAGGAAGCGGTAATCGCCGATCAGGTTTTGTTCGAAATGGAACAGATCGCGGTAATTGGGTAGTCCCGGCCAAGCCAGGTGGATCACCGCGTCCGGTTGCCCCAAGCCGTCCGGCAAGCGGTCGGCGTGCACGTCGCCGCTCAGGAATTCGACTCGGTCGAACCAAGCCAAACCTTGCGCCTTGCCGGCGTCGCGAGCCAGCGCGGTGACGCGGTGGCCGCGTTCCAGTAATTGTGTGACGACGTGGCGGCCGACGAAGCCGTTGGCGCCGGTGACCAGGACCTTCATGGTCGGCTCCGGGCGAGTCTTGGCTGGATTCGCGTCGGCATCGGCGGCCTAAAACACGCTCAGTTCCGGTACCGCGACCGCGAATTGCCCGCCCCAGTCGTGGATTTGCCGGTAATCGGCGACGATTTCGGCGCGGATATTCCACGGCAGAATCAGCAGGATGTCCGGCTGGCGCTCCGCTAGCGCGGCCGGCGGCAGAATCGGGATGTGCGAACCGGGTAGGAATTTACCTTGCTTGGACGGCGCGGCATCGCAGACATAGGCCAGCAAATCCGGTTTGACGCCGGCATAGTTCAGCAGGGTGTTGCCCTTGGCCGCCGCGCCGTAGGCGGCGACTCGCCGACCGAGCCGGCGTTGCTCGATCAGAAAGGCCAGCAAATCGTTTTTGATGCGGTCGGCGCGCGGCTGAAACGCCCGGTAAACGGTCAAGTCGGCCAGGCCGAAGTCGCGCTCGTGGGCCAATACCTTGGCGACCGCCGCCGTCGGCTCGCGCGCATCTTCGGCGTGGCAGCCGTACACCCGCAGGCTGCCGCCGTGGGTGGTCAATTCCTCGACATCCCAAATCCGCAAGCCGGCCCGTTCGAAGATGCGGCTGACGGTTTGCAGCGACAGGTAGGAATAGTGTTCGTGGTACACGGTATCGAACTGGGCCGATTCGATCAGCCGCAACAGGTGCGGAAATTCCAGCGTAATCGTGCCGGCCGGTTTCAACGCCGACTTCAGGCCGGCGGTAAAGTCGTTGATGTCCGGCACGTGGGCGTAGACATTGTTGCCGACGATCAGATCGGCGCGTCGGCCCTGGTCGGCCAGACGGTGGGCCAGCGCGTCGCCGAAAAACTCGCGCAGAATCGGAATGCCCAGGGCTTCGGCGGCGGCGGCGGTGCTGGCGGTGGGTTCAATGCCCAGGCAGGGAATGCCGGCGGCGACGAAGTTTTTCAGCAAATAACCGTCGTTGGCGGCGACTTCGATGACCAGGCTGTCGGCATCCAACGCCAAGCGCTCGCGGATGGTCTGGCAGTAATCGGCGGCGTGGCGCAGCCAGCTTTGCGACACCGACGAAAAATAGGCGTAGTCGCGATCGAACAATTGCTCGGCCGCCGCGTAATCCTCGGTTTGCACCAGCCAGCATTGTTCGCAGACGTAGAGTTTCAGCGGGTAATACAGTTCGGGCTTGTTCAGGTCGGCGGCATTCAAGTAGGCGTTCGACGGCGGTGCGAAACCCAGGTCTAGGAATACGTGTTCGAGCGGCGCGTGGCAGTGGCGGCAGTTCATAAGGCGATTCCGCGAAAGTCGGGGGGCAGGGCGGGGTGTTGGCTGTCTCTGGCGGATAAGTCGCCGATCGGTAAGGGCCAGGCGATTTGCACGGCCGGGTCGGTCGGCGAGACGCCGGCTTCGGCCTCGGGGCAATAGGCGGCGGTATGCAGATACAGCAGTTCGCTGGCGGCTTCCAAGACTTGAAAGCCGTGGGCGCAGCCTTCCGGAATCACCAGCATCCGGGCGTTGTCCGCGCTCAATTCCTCGGCGTGCCATTGCAGGAAGGTCGGCGAATCGGTCCGTAAATCCAGCACCACGTCCCAGACCCGGCCGCGCAAACAGCGCACCAGTTTGGTCTCGGCATGGGGCGGCCGCTGATAGTGCAGGCCGCGCACCGCGCCGACCGAGTGGGTTAGCGAATGATTGATCTGGACGATGCGGCGCGCGCCGACCGCTTGCGCCAGTTCGTCCTCGCAAAACCAGCGGGCGAACCCGCCGCGCGAGTCTTGAAACGCTTGCGTCTCGACAACGACGACGCCGGCCAGCGGGGTCGGCAGCTGCTTCATGAGCGTGCCCAGGCGATGCCTGCTTGCTTGGCCGCCGCCGAATAGTCCTGCAATTGGGCCCGACTGACCGCCGGCTTGGCGGACAGCGGCGCTTGGTACCAAGCTGCCGTGGCGGCCAGCGCGGTATCCAGCGGCCAAACCGGCCGCCAATCGAGTCGGCTTTTGGCCTTGCTGCTGTCCAGATACAGTAGGCCGGCTTCGTGCGGTTGCGGATCGCTGCCGATTTGCCAGTGCAGTTCCGGCCAATGCCGCTGCAACTCGGTCAATACGTCGGCCACGCTGCGGTTGCCTTCGGCGTCCGGGCCGAAGTTCCAGGCGTCGGCGGCATCGCGCCGTTCCTCCAGCAAGTGTTGGCCCAGCAGCAGATAACCGCTCAACGATTCCAACACGTGTTGCCAGGGCCGGGTGGCTTGCGGGGAGCGGATTTCCAGGGTCTCGCCGGCAGCGACGGCGCGGACCAAATCCGGAATCAGCCGGTCTTCCGACCAATCGCCGCCGCCGATCACGTTGCCGGCGCGGGCCGTGGCCAGTAATGGCGTACCGGCGCGTTGAAAAAAAGCATCGCGATAACTGGCCGCCAACAGTTCCACGGCTGCCTTGGAGGCGCTGTAAGGGTCGTGGCCGCCTAGGCTATCGGTTTCCCGATAGCCCCACGGCCATTCGCGGTTTTGATAACACTTGTCGGTGGTGACGACGACGATGGCTTTCACCGCCGGCACGTGGCGGCAGGCCTCCAACAGATTGGCGCTGCCGACGACGTTGCTGGTCCAGGTGTCCAGGGGTTGCCGGTAGCCGCGCCGTACCAAGGGTTGCGCGGCCAAATGAAAGACGATGTCGGGTTGGACATCGGCGACGATTTCGGCCACCGCCGCGCTGACGCGCATATCCTGAAGGTATTCGACCATGTCCAGGCCGAGTAGCTGCCAATGGTTGGGCGCGGTTTCCGGCGGCAAGGCCAGGCCGATCGGCTCGGCGCCCAGTTCCCGCAACCACAGGCTCAGCCAGCTGCCCTTGAAACCAGTGTGGCCTGTAACCAGCACCCGCCGGCCGCGATACTGGCCGTTGAACAGCGTCATGCCCAAACCTTCCAGGGCGGATCGAGGCGCCACAGTTCTTCCAATTGGGTCTTGTCGCGCAAGGTATCCATCGCCTGCCAGAAGCCGGCGTGCTTGTAGGCGCGCAGTTGGTCCTTGGCGGCCAGATCGGCCAGCGGTTGGCCTTCCCAACTGCTTTGATCGCCATCGATGACTTCGAAAATATCCGGCTCCAACACGAAAAAGCCGCCGTTGATCCATGCGCCGTCGCCGGCCGGCTTTTCCTGAAAGCCCTTCACGGCGGTGTCGGCGATGTCCAACGCGCCGTAGCGGCCGGGCGGCTGGATCGCGGTGACGGTCGCCCATTTGCCGTGGCGGCGGTGGAAATCAATCAATGCGCCGATGTCCACGTCGGACAATCCGTCGCCGTAGGTAAAACAAAAGGCTTGGCCGTCCAGGTAATCGCGCACCCGTTTCAGGCGGCCGCCGGTCATCGTCGCTTCGCCGGTATCGATCAGCGTGACCCGCCAGGGTTCGGCGTAGCGTTGGTGGACTTCCATCCGATTGGCGGCCATATCGAAGGTGACGTTGGACATGTGCAGGAAGTAGTTGGCGAAGTATTCCTTGATCACGTAGCCCTTGTAGCCTAGGCAGATGATGAACTCGTTGATGCCGTAATGCGAAAACAGCTTCATGATGTGCCAGAGTATCGGCCGGCCACCGATTTCTATCATCGGTTTGGGCTTTAAATGCGATTCTTCGCTGAGCCGAGTGCCGAGGCCGCCGGCCAGTATGACTGCTTTCATAGGAGTTCGATTAAGGCGTTGGCGGGAAGAGATTGTTCGCTGCTCCGGCGCCGGCATTGGTCAAACCGGCCGGCGGCTAAACGGCGGCCATGATACCGCAATTGGGAGGGATTCGGGTTATGGCGGCCGGGATGGAGCGTTTCCGGTGGCGGAGCGTTTTGGGATGCCAGGCGCGCCGCCGGATCGGCGCTAAGCGCCGGGCGGGGTTAGTTCCCGAAAGGTCAACACCGCGCCGACCAGTTTGCCGTCGACCAGCATCGGGTGAGCGGAACATTCCACGGTAAAGGTATTGCCGTCCTTGCGCCGGAACAGGTCGGTACCGTGGCGAGGCGTGCCGTCGTGGCAGGCGGCGTAAATGCCGCATTGCTCTTCGGCGACCGACGTATCGCCGTGGATCGTGGTACAAGCGTTCCGGCCGAGCAGCTCCTGTTGACTGTAGCCGAGCATCGCCAGGGCCGCCGGATTGACGAAGTGGCACAGACCCTTGCCGTCCACGCCGACGATGCCGTCGCCGGCAGACTCCAGCAACAGTCGGAAACGGGCTTCGCTGGCGCGCAACGCCGCTTCGGCTCGCTTGCGTTCGCAGAGCTCGTGGTCCATGCGGGCATTGGCCGCCTCCAGAATCGCGCTTTGCTTTTCCAATTGCTCGGTGCGTTGCGCGACCAGTTCTTCCAGGCGGCGCCGGTAGTAATACAATTCCTGAGCGGTTTCCTTATCGGCGGTTACGTCGATCAACAGACCTTGCAAACACAGCGCGCCGCGCGCTTCGTCGCGGACCACCTTGGCTTCGTCCAAAAACCAACGGGCTTGACCGTTATCGTTGAGCAAACGGTATTCGCAATGCAGCGGGGTGTAGTGTTCGTAGGTCGCCGAATAGGCTTCGACGACGGCATCGCGGTCTTCGGCATGCACCCGTTTTAAGAAGCCGTCGCTACCTTCCAGCCAGCTGTCCGGCGCGAAACCCAGTTGCCGGATCTGTGGGCTGACGTACAGCAGTTTGCCCGGCGTGTCGAGCGACGCGATATAGGTGATGGCCGGCATTTGCTCGATCAGGCAGCGGTATTTGGCTTCCGCTTCGCGCAATTGTTCGACGGCTTCGGTTTTATCCAGCAAGGCTTGTTGTTCGCGCATGGCCCGCATCACCACCGCCGGCAGCCATTGCAGCGTTTCGCCGTTGGCGTTGGAGCCTTTCACGACGTAATCGCGGGCGCCCAGTTTTAAGGCGTCCACCGCGATCATGGCATTATCCGAGCCGGTCAGCATCACCACCGGCATCGGCAGTTCGCCGGATTCTTCGGCCAATTCGGACAGAAACTCGACCCCGCTCAAATCGGGCAAATGGTAGTCGAGCAGGATGCAGTCGATCTTCTCGTCGCGCGCCAGCTTCAAGCCCTGGTTGCCGGTTTCGGCTTCGAACAATACGAACTCGCAGTCGTGGTGTTGGGCCAGCGCTCGCTTGCAAGCCATCCGGTCGATTTGGTCGTCTTCCACCAACAGCAGACGGATGACCGGTTTACCGTTTAAATCGGTCATAGCGGCGACTCGCTGATCGTCCAATAGGCGTCGATGGCGCGTACGATCTCGACGAATTGCTGGTATTCGACCGGCTTGCGCATGTAGCCGGCCACGCCCAACTCGAAACTTTCCACCTTGTCTTCCTGTTCGTCGGAGGTGGTCAACGCGACGACCGGAATGCGTTTGAGTTCCGGCAGCGATTTGACGGCATGCAGAAACTCGATGCCGTTCATCACCGGCATGTTCAAGTCCAGCAGAATCAAACAGGGTTGTTCTTGACTGGCATCCTGAAGGTGCGCAAGGGCTTCCTCGCCGTTTTCGACATGGGTCAGTGGGTTGGAGACATGCAGCTCTTTCAAGGCGCGCTTGACCGTCATCGCGTCCACGCTGTCGTCTTCCACCAGAAGGATGGGATTGCTCTTGATTCTCATGGTTACGGGTTCAATTGGGTTGCGGGTGCTTGTTTGGGTACCGTGAAATAAAAGATACTGCCCTGGCCGGGCTCGGAGTCGAGCCAGACCCGTCCGCCGCTTTGTTCGACGATTTTTTTGACGATGGACAGCCCGACGCCGGTGCTTTCCACCCGGTCGCGTGGGTGGAGGGTTTGGAACAATTGAAAGATGCGTTCGAAGTGGCGCTCGGCGATGCCGGGGCCGTTGTCGGCGACGCTGAATTGCCAAGCGTCCGGCTGTTCGGCGCAGTCGATGGCGATGCGGCCTTCGGGTTTGTCCAGATAACGGATCGCATTGGACAGCAGGTTTTGCAGGACCTGCTGCATGCCGGTGCGTTCGACGGCCAGCGTCGGCAGATCGGTCCCGACCGAGACCGCGATGTGGGACGGCGGGGCCAGCGCATCGATCACCTCGCGCGCCAATTCGTTGAAATCGACGGCGCTGACCGCCTCGTGGATACGGCCGATGCGCGAATAGCGCAGCACGCCGTCGATCAAGCCGTCCAATCGGCGCACCCGCTGAATCAACAGACGCAAGTGTTCCTGGCCTTCGGCATCCAGGCGTTCGGACTGGTCGGCGGCAATCCAGTCGGCCAGCGAGCCGATCGCGCGCAACGGCGCTTTCAGATCGTGAGAGACCACGTAGGCGAAATTCTTTAATTCCTCATTGACGCTTTCCAGTTCGTGGATCATGCGTAGTTTTTGTTCTTCCAGCTGTTTGCGCGGCGTGATGTCGTAAACGGTGGCCAGCACGCGGCCGCTTTCGATCGGGGTGATGCTAATGTCGGTGGCGAATTCGCTGCCGTCCTTGCGCAGTCCGCACAGCGTTAGACCGCTGCCCATTTTGCGGTATTCAGGATGCTCGGCGTAAGCGGCGCGCTTTTCGGTGTGCGCGAGCCGGAAGCGGCGCGGGATCAGGTCTTCGACGGTCAACCGGGTGAATTCGTCGGTGCCGTAGCCGAACAGGCGCTCCGCCGCCGGATTGGCGAGCAGAATCCGCCCGTCCGTGTCGGCAACCAACATCGCGTCGGCGGCGATCTCCATCAGCCAGCCGGCGTCGTGTCCGTTCAAGATATTTCTAGCGGCAATCATGCGGATGCTCCTCGGTCCTGCCGACGGTAAGGGCCAGGATCATACAATAAATTCAGAGAAAATAAGCATTCTCTAAAACTGTCTCCGGCTGGCGCGCGTCTGTCCGGCCGTGTGAAAGAGTGCGCCGGTACTGTCGCGCGTACCGGCGTTGCTGTACTAAAGTAGTGCCGAAACCGTCTATTACAATCCGACCCGATGACATTCGCTTCCCATCCTCTTAAACCCCGCTGCCTGTGCCTGGACATCGAAACCGCCCGCCAGGATAGCTTGCATCTGCGCGAAATCGGCGCCGTCCGCCCGGATACCGGCGCGAAACTGCGCATTTCCGGCAAGGCTAAGGACTTGAGCGCGCGGCTGGACGACATCAGTCTAGGCGCGGCGTTTGTGCTGGGGCATAACGTTGTCGCCTTCGACCAGCCGGCCTTAGCGCTGTTGCATCCGGGTTTATTCCTGCACAGCTTGCCGCTGGTCGATACCCTGGAACTGTCGCCGCTGGCCTTTCCGCAAAACCCTTACCACCGCCTGGTCAAGGATTACAAACTCTGCACGACCACCCGCAACGATCCGGTACGCGATGCCGAACTGGCTTACGAGCTGTTTCTGGAGCAGCGCGAGGCCTTGTTGCAGCGGGTTGCCGAGCAGCCGGACGACATGCTCTGCCTGCATTTTTTGTTGGCGCCGGAAAGCGGACGCGGCGTCGCCAGTTTCTTCGCGACCTTGCGCAATGCGCTAAGGCCGACCTTGGCGCAAGCCCAGGCGGCTTGGTTGAAAGCGACCACCGGCAAGGTTTGCAGCAACGCCCAACACCGCGTCGCCGAAGATTGTTTCCCCGATGCGAATTGGCACAAGCCGCTGGCCTACGTGCTGGCCTGGCTGCGGGTGGCCGGCGGCAATTCGGTATTGCCGCCTTGGGTCGGAAACCAGTTTCCGCAAACCAAAACCCTGATCAAGCAACTGCGCGACGTACCCTGCGGCGACCCGGCTTGCGAGTGGTGCAGCGAACAGCACGACTTGAAAAAACTGCTGGCGCGCTACTTCGCCGGCATCCCGGATTTTCGCGCCACGCCCACCACCGCCGACGGCCGCTCCTTGCAGCAAACCATCGTCGAGCACGGTTTCGCCAGTCGGCCGATGCTGGCGATTTTGCCGACCGGCGGAGGCAAGTCCTTGTGTTACCAGTTGCCGGCCCTGGCCCGCTATTACCGGAGCGGCAGCCTGACCGTGGTGATTTCGCCGCTGCAATCGTTGATGAAGGATCAGGTCGACAATCTGGAAGCGCGCGGCATCGCCTGCGCCGGCTATTTGAACAGCCTGCTCAACCCGTTGGAGCGGCGGGTCGTGCTCGACAAACTGCGCTTGGGCGATTTGGGATTGATCTTCGTCGCACCCGAGCAATTCCGCAGCAGCGCCTTTGCCAACGCCCTGGCTCACCGCGACGTCGGCGCCTGGGTGTTCGACGAGGCGCATTGTTTGTCCAAATGGGGGCACGACTTCCGCCCGGATTATCTGTACGTGTCGCGCTTCATCAAATCGCGGCAGAAGGATAAACCGTCGCCGGTATTCTGCTTTACCGCCACCGCCAAGCCCGACGTGGTCGCCGACATCGTCGGCCATTTCAAGCAGCGGCTGGACATGGAGTTGGCGGTGCTGAGCGGCGGGGTCAGTCGCGACAACTTGAACTACGAAGTCCACGCGGTGCCGGCCCAGGCCAAATACCCGGCGGTGTTGAGTTTGCTGGAAGCAGCCTTGCGCGGCGACGGCGGCGCCATCGTGTTTTGCGCCCGCCATAAAACCGTCGAGGAAATGGCCGAGTTCTTGACTCAGGCCGGCCTGGACTGCGGCCACTTCCACGGCGGCATGCCGCCCGAACGCAAGCGGCGGATGCAGGAAGCCTTCATCGCCGGCGAGTTGCGGGTCATCGCCGCGACCAATGCTTTTGGGATGGGCGTGGACAAGGCCGACGTGCGGCTGGTGATTCATCTCGATACCCCCGGCTCGCTGGAAAATTATTTGCAGGAAGCCGGCCGCGCCGGCCGCGATCAGGCGCCGGCGCGCTGCATCTTGCTGTACGACGACGCCGACCTGGACGTGCAGTTTCGGTTGTTGCGTAATTCCAGGCTGACCCAGCAGGACATTTACGCGATTCTCAAAGCCCTGCGCAGCATAGAACGCAAGGACAGGAGCGAGGGCAGCGTAGTCGTCACCAGCGGCGAAATCCTTTTAGAAATCCCCGACAAGCATGGCATCGACCCCGACGCCGCCGATGCCGACACCAAGGTGCGCATCGCCGTGGCCTGGCTGGAAGAGGCGCGGTTGCTGGAGCGCCAGGAAAACCATACCCGGGTGTTTCCAGGCTGTTTGCAAGTCGCGACGCTGGACGAAGCCGGATTATTGTTGAAGCAAAAGCTAGGGCCCAACGCCGATCCCGAACCTTATCTGGCCGTGCTCGCGGAATTGCTCAACGCCGGCGACGACGAAGGCATCAGCACCGACGACCTGATATTGGCCACCGGCCAGCCGGCGCAGGTGGTGCAAAACCTGCTCCGCGATTTGGATCGCTTCAAGCTGGTGTCCAACGACGCTGAAATCGGCGTGAGCTTTTACCGCGACCCGGACACCGTCGATAGGCTGGCCGACCTTGTCAAACTGGAGGACGCGCTGGTCAACTGCCTACGCGAAGCCGCGCCGGATGCAGATCTGGAACAATGGCAGATGCTGCAAATGCGCCGCTTGTGCGACACCTTGCGCCGCGACGCCGGCGTCGAATTGGAACCGGATCGTTTGACCCGCTTGCTGAAAGCTTTTGCCGAAACTTTCGGCGACGACGGCGACAAATCCCGGCGCGGCTTTTTTGCGTTGCGCCCCGGCGGCCCGGACCACCGCTACGTCAAGCTGTTGCGCGACTGGCGGCAAATCGAGCACATCCGCGCCAAGCGCATGCGGCTGGCTCAGGCCCTGGTCGGCTATTTCGCCGGGCTGCGCCAGGGCAACAATCTGTTGGTGACCTGCAAACAGGGCGTGTTGGAAGCCGCCTTGCAAAGCGATTTGACCTTGCAAGACCTGGAAATCAGCGACTGGCAACGGGCGCTGGCCGCCGCGTTGCTGTATCTGGACGCCAACGAGGTCTTGCACTTGGCGCGCGGCAAGGCGATTTTCCGTTCGGCGATGCATATTCAACTGAATCCCGAGGCGCGCCACCGCCAGTTTAAGAATGCCGATTACGCCGAGCTGGCTTTGCATTACAAGGACAAGATCATCCAGGTGCACGTGATGGCCGAATACGCCAAGCTGGCGCTGGGCAAGATCCAGGCGGCGATGAGTTTCATCGTCGATTACTTTGGTATGGAACGGGCCGAATTCGTGCGCCGCTATTTCGCCGGCCGCGAGGACATCCTGGAAATGGCAACCAGCGAGGCCGCCCACCGCCGCATCCTCACCGACCTGAAAAATCCCGAGCAGCAAGCCATCGTCGCCGCGCCGCCGGACGCCAATTTACTGGTGCTGGCCGGACCCGGCGCCGGCAAGACTAAGGTTATCGTCCATCGCGTGGCCTGGCTGCTGCGCGAGGCGCTGGTCGCGCCGGATGCGATCATGGTGCTGACTTACAATCGGGCGGCGGCGGTTGAAATACGCCGCAGGCTGTGGGCCTTGGCCGGCGCCGATGCCGCCGGCGTCACCGTGCAAACCCTGCACACGCTGGCCCTGCGCCTGACCGGCACCAGTTGCGCGGTGGCCGCCGAGCGCGGCGAAGTGGTGGACTTTGCCGCGGTGATCAAAAACGCCGCCGCCAACTTGCGCCGCGCCGATGAAAATGAAGAAGCCGGCGCCTCGGCGCGCCGCGACCGTTTGCTGGCCGGCTTGCGTTACGTGTTGGTTGACGAGTACCAGGACATCAACGCCGACCATTACGACTTGATCAGTGCTCTTGCCGGCCGAACCTTGAGCGGTGCCGACGATAAATTGACCTTGATGGCGGTCGGCGACGACGATCAAAACATCTACGCCTTCAATGCCGCCAACGTGCGTTTCATCCGCCAGTTCGAAGTCGATTATCAGGCCAAGGTGTGTTACCTGGTGGAAAATTACCGCTCCACCGGGCAGATCATCGCCTGCGCCAACCGCGTCATCACCGGCGCCAAGGAACGCATGAAACGCGAGCAGCTTATCCGTATCGACCACTTCCGCCGCGACCAGCCGGCCGGCGGCGAATTCGAGGCGCTGGACCCGTTGACACTGGGCCGGGTGCATATCCTGAAAACCCCGTCGTCAACCGGCGCGGAATTGGCGGCAGCGCTGGCCGAATTGAAGCGCTTGAACGCGTTGCGTTTTGGCGAACGCCCAGCTCATTGGGGCCGCTTCGCGGTGATCGCCCGTCACTGGCAAGCCCTGGAACCCTTGGCAGCGCTGTGCCGCAGTCAGGCAATTCCGGCCCGAATGCTGCGCGACGACGAGTTGCCGGCCTTGCACGGCACTCGCGAAGGGGCGGCGTTGTTGGCTTTGCTGTCGGGTCAGTCCCGGAAATCCGTTCGCCCTGAGCCCTTCGGCTTCGCTCAGGACAGGCCCGGCGAAGGGTGGCAGCTAAAAGCAGGGCACCGTCGGGAGAGCAGTGGCCGGCGGCTGTTGATTCGTCATGGCGCCTTGTCGCGCTGGTTTAAACGCCGCTACGGCCAGTCGGTTACCGAGGCTATCAGCCATCCCTACCGGGCGATGTTGGCACAATTCATCGCAGACTCAGAAGTCAGTTCTACAGACAACGTGCCTTTCATCTCCCCTCTCCCTGGGGGACGACTGCAAGGAAGCAGGAGTGAGAGCAACGTCCGGAACGGTTGCCGGGAGGGGCCGGGGGTGAGGGGGCAGGGCCGCTTAGTCGCCGCCGACCTGATCGAAGCCCTCTACGAATTCGGCAGCGGTCGCCAAGCCCGTTTCGCCGACGGCCCGCACGCACCGCTATTGCTGCTGACCGCCCACCGCGCCAAGGGCCTGGAATTCGATCACGTGCTGATCCTTGATGCCGGCGGCTGGCAACAAGCCGGCGACGACGAACGCCGCCTGTTCTACGTGGCGATGACCCGTGCCCGCAACACCTTGACGCTATGCCAACGCCAGAGTGGCCGCCACGCCTTCGCCGCCGACTGCGCGCCGCTGTGCCTGACCAGCACTATCGAAACAATCGGTGAACCACCGGAAGTCCGCCAGCGCCGCTGGTTGGCCGGACCGGAACACGTCTTCCTATCCTGGCCCGGCTACTTCGCCGCCAGCCACACTATCCACCGCGCCATCGCCGCACTCGACTATGGCGATCCGCTGACCCTGCGCCCGCGCGGCGACGGCAAACCCGGCTGGGAACTGGCCGACGCCAACGGCACGACCGTCAGTCGCATGGCGCAAGCCTTTGTTCCGCCGCAAGGCGCTATCGTCGCGGTTCGCGTTGCGGGGATTTTGGCTAGGAATCGTAAGCCGGGCGACTCGGGTGATTTGCGATGCGAGAGGTGGGAGGTGGTGTTGGCTGAGGTGGAGTATTTGGCTGGGTGATGGGTTGTGTTGATGGGGAAGGATCGAGGATGATGTGTAAAAATTATCTAATCTTTTGTTGGGCCTCCTATCAATGACCGAACCTACCAAGCACATTAGCTATGAAGCCGGGCAAAAGTGCTCCGTTGACGGATGCATTCTCCCGGCTGACTATGAAGTCTACCTCTATGATTTTTACCCTTTTCAAAACGAGGAATTTTTCGAACAAGACTACACATGCCCTTTTCTTTGCAATGAGCATATGGAACTAAACGAACGCGAAGCAAAAGGCGAGCGAAAACCGAGAGGCTTTGTTAGTTATCCCTTTTCTAAGCAGAATTTTGCACAGGGATACACGACCTATGCACCCCTTTCAGATGTTTATCCGCTTCTCTATTCTGTTGGTAGTGATGCTGCCAATCCACAGTTGGTGCGTACAGTAACAGCAGTTAATGACGAACTGATTCGTTACCTCGCCAAGCATCCCGAACTTCTTTATGAGCTGCATCCTCGGAGATTTGAGGAACTTGTTGCTGAACTGCTTCGGGCTCAAGGTTTCGAGCCTACGCTCACCCCACGAACTCGTGATGGTGGCAGAGACATCCTTGCCGCGAGATCAGACGCACTTGGGAGTTTACTTTATCTGGTTGAGTGCAAACGATATGCACCAAAGAATAAGGTCGGAGTAGAAGTGGTCCGAGCGATTCATGGTGTTACAAATGCCGAACGCGCTACAAAAGGTGTAATTGTGACTACTTCCTCGTTCTCGAAAGATGCCATTGCTTTTGCATCGCCACTGAAATATGGCATCGGGTTATATGACTTTGAAGCCCTTAAATCATGGCTCAACAGATACAATCTAGCTGCGTAGGGTACGCCCGCGTACCTTTTGCGGCGTTGGTGACACGAAACTCTGACAAGGTACGCAATGCGTACCCTACGCGGGATAACGACTACATTTTCATGGAGGACGCATGGCCGATTATCGCCGTTATTATGTGCCGGGCGGATCGTATTTCTTTACCGTCGTCACCGAGCGACGGGCGGGGATACTCGCGAACGAAGCCTCGTAGCCTCGTAGGGTACGCACCGCGTACCTTTTTGGGCTTTCGTTTATTTGTTTCGCTTTCGCGAAGCCCAATTTAACGCCGGTTCGCGGACCGGCAACCGCGATACTTTCTTTTGTTTGACCAAAAGAAAGTATCCAAAGAAAAGGCCACCCCATGCCGCTTTGATCCTGCGCTCCCGAGGGTTTGAACGGGGTTTTCGGAAGGGCTTTCCTAGCCCTCCGAAAACGCGCGGCATCCCTGCCGCGCCCCTGCCGGGCTGATCCGTCCAAACCCTCAGGTGCTCGGCGCGGCATCAGGGGATAAAACTATCTGGCGGCGTAGGGTGGGCACGGTTTTTGTGCCCACGTGGATTTAAAACAGCCGCGTAGCCTCGTAGGGTACGCACCGCGTACCTTTTGCGGCATTACCAATCGAGACGTCCGACAAGGTACGCGATGTGTACCCGCGGGATAACGACAACATTTTCCTGGAGGAAACATGGCCGATTGTCGCCGTTGTTATGTGCCGGGCGGATCGTATTTCTTTACCGTCGTCACCGAACGGCGGGAGGGGATACTGGCGAACGATACGGCGCGGGATTGCTTGCGTGAGGCGATTCGGCATTGCCGGCTAACCTTGCCGTTTGCCGTCGATGCCTTGGTGATGATGCCCGACCACATTCATACCATTTGGACTTTGCCGCCGGACGACGGCGATTTTTCCAAACGCTGGGGGGTTATCAAAAAACACTTCACCCAACATTGGTTGATGCTCGGCGGCGCCGAGCAAAACCTGAGCGCATCCCGCTTGCGTTACCGGCGGCGCGGCGTGTGGCAACGGCGGTTTTGGGATCATCTGCTGCGCGACGAACGCGACTACCAAAACCACTTCGACTACCTGCATTTCAATCCCGTCAAACACGGCTTGGTGAAAAATGTCGCCGACTGGCCGTATTCATCGTTTCACCATTGGGTCGAGCAAGGCGTTTATATGGCCAATTGGGGAGCGGTAATGGATGGTTCAAGCTTTAAGATCGAGACCGCCGGTGAATAAAGCGTAGGGTACGCACCGCGTACCTTGTCGGAGTTTCGCAACGTCAACGTCACAAAAGGTACGCGATGCGTGCCCTACATTTGAATTTCGCCTCTCTGTCGCTTGGCGGTAAAATCGGGGCAATTTTGCCAGCCGCGGACCCGTCATGGACAACGACATTTACCTTTACGACACCGAACGTTTGCACGCCATCGCCTCGGAGGATTTGGTCAAGCAAGGTTTGCGCTATTTCAACGACAACCGGGTGATCGGCGTTAGACTGGAAGAGGGTCGGCTGACGGCTCAGGTCGAGGACGAAAACGGCGAGCAATATTGGCTGGAGCTCGCGGCCGATGCCGACGGTAATTTGCTGGTGGGTTGCGATTGCCACCCCGAAGCCACAGTCTGTGTCCATGCCGTCGCGGCGTTGTATGCCTATGCCGACCAATTCGCGACTATCGACACCACCGGTCTGGATAGCGCGGTGGACGAGGCGATACAGGAGCGCGTTAAAAAGGGCCGGAACGAAGTCAGGGTCAAATTGCTGAGCGGCAATCTGGGTTTCGGCATCTGGCAGGCCACGTCGTTGGTGTCGGCGACGCATTGGCAGCGTTCCTACCAGGTGCAGATTCGCTCGCTGGACCAGCGCGTCAATTACTGCACTTGCCCCGATCTAGCCAGCAACCGGCTCGGCACCTGCAAGCACATCGAGGCAGTGCTGCATCATGCTCGCAAGCAACCGCATTACCAACGTTTGAAGGACGCCGGTTGCCCGCTGTCCTTCGTTTATTTGGCCTGGGAATCGGCGACCCGGCCGGTGCTGAAACTGCAGCGCCGCGCCGATATGGCCGAAGACTTGGCGGCGTTGCTGGCCGAGTTCTTCGACGAACAAGACCGCTTCTCGGGGCGCTTGCCGGAGGATTTCTTCCGCTGCTCGCAACTCGTTTACGGTCGCGACGACTTCCTGCTGGGCGACGACACGGTGCAATACGTCCGGCAAGTCGCGGAAGACGCGGCGCAAGCCTTGCGCGGCCAGGAAATCATTCGGCAAATCAAGCAAGGCAACGGGGTGCTGCCGGGGTTGAAAGTCAAACTGTTTCCCTATCAGGTCGACGGCGTGGCGTTTCTGGCTTCGCGCGGCCGGGCTTTGTTGGCCGACGACATGGGATTGGGCAAGACGCTGCAAGCCATCGCCGCCGGCAGTTGGTTGGCCGAGCATGAAGGCGTCAAACGCATCCTGGTGGTTTGCCCGGCGTCGTTGAAACACCAGTGGGCGCGGGAAATCGCCAAGTTCACCGGACTTTCCACCCAAATCGTCAGCGGCGGCCCGGAGCAGCGCGGCGTGCAATACCGCGCCGATGCGAGCTTTTTCATCCTCAATTACGAATTGGTGCTGCGCGACCTGAGCTTGATCGGCGAAGCGCTCAAGCCGGATTTGCTGATCCTCGACGAAGCCCAGCGCATCAAGAATTGGCGTACCAAACTGGCTTCGACCGTCAAACTGATTCCGGCTCGCTACGTGTTCGTGCTCAGCGGCACGCCGCTGGAAAACCGCCTGGAAGATTTGTACAGTCTGCTGCAGTTGGTGGACGCGCGAGTGTTGGGGCCGCTGTGGCGCTGTCTGCTGGATTTTCACGTCACCGACGAACGCGGCAAGGTCATCGGCTACCGCAACCTGTCGGAGCTGCGCCGCCGCATCGCGCCGGTGTTGCTGCGTCGCGACCGCAAACTGGTCGCCGACCAGTTGCCGGATCGCACCGAAGTGACGCTGGACATTGCGATGACCGACAAACAACTGGAGCTGCACGGTTCGGCTCTGCAAGCCGCCAGCCAGATCGCGCAGATCGCCAAGCGCCGGCCGCTGACGCCGGGCGAAAGCAATCGGATGCTGGCGGCCTTACAACAAGCGCGGATGGCTTGCAACGCGGCGGGACTGGTGGACAAGGAAACCGTCGGTTCGCCGAAACTCGACGAACTGGCGCGGCTGCTGGAAGAGCTGTGTCTGCAAAGCAACCGCAAGGCGGTGGTGTTTTCGCAATGGGCGCTGATGACCGAGATGGTCGAGTCGCTGGTGCGCGGCATGGGCCTGGGTTGCGTGCGTTTGCACGGCGGCGTGCCGAGCAACCGGCGCGGCGAGTTGATGGAGCGTTTTCGTAGCGACGATTCCGTGCAGGTGTTCATTTCCACCGATGCCGGCGCCACCGGTTTGAATCTGCAGGAAGCCACGGTGCTGATCAATCTGGACATGCCGTGGAACCCGGCGATCCTCGATCAACGCATCGCCAGGATTCACCGCCTGGGTCAGAAACACAAGGTGCAGATTTTTATTTTACTGGCCGAGGATTCTTACGAACAGCGCGTCGCGCAATTGGTGAAGGGCAAACGCGATTTGTTCGACAACGTCATCGAGCCGGACGCCAGCGAGGACGTGGTCGGCCTGACCAAGAAAATGCTGGAAACCCTGATCGACGATCTGGCGGGCGGCCCGCCGGCCGACGATGCGGCGAGGGTGGAAACGCCCGAGCCGCGGGCGGTTCCGGAAACCGAAGCGGAACCGCCGCGTCCGGCCGCCGTCCATGTGCCGCTCGAAACTGGTGCCGACGACGAAGACAGCGTAAGGCTGGCCGTGGCCGGCATCCAGACCGCCTTTGGATCGCGCATCGAACGCGTGCTGGCCAAGGCCGGCGGCTTGCTGGTCGTGGTCGAAAGCTGGCGGGAAGGCGACGAAGAGGCCGCCGAAAACGTGTCTGACGGCGGTTTGCCGGTCGCGGTGATCGACCGCCGTACCTGGCGTAGTTTGCAGCGGTTGGGCTCCGCCTCGCCATTGGCCGAAACGCGGGCCGTGTACGAGGCCGCCGCCGAGCCCGCGCCCGTCAATCCGTTGCATGAAACGGCCTTGCAAAAACTGCGCTCGGCGCAAGTGTTGTTGGAACAACAATGCACGGCCGGCGTGATGGATTTGCTGGCGTTAGCCCTGCTCGACAAGGTCGCCGCGCTGGCCGGGGCGGACCGCGCGCCGCCGCCCAACGAAGCGGCGATCTGGCTTTACGCCGACATTGTGCCGCGCGCGTCGCTGACGGCCGAACAGGTTGCGTTGATTGTGCAAGCCGTATCGCTAAGCTTAAGCCCTTGGGTTCCGGAGCCGCTGCTGCGACAGGTCGCCGCGGACGCGGAGCGCTTCATCGATGCCGCGACTTGACGGTCGCCCACCCGGCCGGACCGGACGAAACTAGGCTCAATGCGCTAAGAGCAAGGCATTTGGCGCCGTTCCGATCAGTGGATGCTCAACGTCGCGATAGCCGATTCCGACATCGATTCTCACGCCAATGCGGTTTTCCGAGCTGTGCGGGTTGTCCGGACCAAGGGGGCATACGCCGACTCGGTCCGAGGCGCTTGTGGCGCTAGTGGGCAATGGAAGCTTTCTAGCGTATTTGTTATGCAGACGTCGGCGGCAAATTGTCTTATGATTCTCGCGCTTGGATCAAGCTCCAACTTTCGGCGAGGGTGTCTGATGAATCGAGGTATGGCTTTGAAAATCGGCTTGGTGGTCTTGCTGTCGGGATGTGCTAAACCCGGCTTGCAGACCGGAGGCAGCGGTAATCTGGTGTCCGGATCGGCGGCGGGCGGGACCAGCGTCGATGCGAATAAATCGCTGGAGCGCTGCGCCAGTCCCATGGGGACTTTGGCGGTCAGCGATGGCCGTATTACCGGCGCTCAGGCGGTGACGACGGTCGATCCGTTGATCCGCTTGGCGGTGCAACAGTCGAACTGTTTTGCGATCACCGCGATCGGTAACACCGCCACTCGAGCATTGATTAACGAAATCGTCGGCGAACAGCGCAATTCCGGGGAATACCGGGCCGGCTCCAAACAGCATAAAGGCCAACGGGTCGCCGCCGATTATCTGATGGAACCGCAGGTGATCGTGCTGAACGAATCGACCGAAGGGCATCGGGCGGGCGCCTTTGGCGCCGGCTACCGCCATTACTCGCCGCCGGGGCAAATTTCGTTGGGCGGCATTCTGGCCGACTCGCTGGCCGCCACGATGGCGGACGCCGCCGATAAACGGACCACCGATGTGACCCTGACCTTGACCGATATTCGCTCGACCGTGCAGATCGGCATCTCGCAAGGCAGCGCCACCGCCAACCGTTTGCAAACCAACGGCTGGGGCGGCTATTTGGGGGACAGCGTTGGCGCGGTGGTCGGCTTGGCGAGTTTCAAAAACACGCCCGAAGGTTTGTCCACGGCGGCGGCGTTTTTGGATGCCTACAATCAACTGGTCGTCGCGGTTAAAAACTACAAGGCGCAGGAAATCAAGGGCGGTGCCGGTACCGGCGGCGTGTTGAATCTTCAATAGCGACGGGGCGGAATGGCTTGGACCGGCTACGCACCGCGTACCGCTCGAAGTCGCGGCTCGCGATTCAGTTCCCGCGCCGGCTTTCCTGAAACGCCAGATACAGGCGCAGATCGAACTCCAGTTGGTGATAGTCCGGTTCCATGTGGCGGCACAGTTGGTAAAAGGCTTTGTTGTGGTCTTTTTCGCGCAAATGCGCCAACTCGTGGACGACGATGGCGCGCAGGAAGGCGGCCGGCGCGGTTTTGAAAACCGCGCCGATGCGGATTTCGGTTTTGGCCTTGAGTTTGCCGCCTTGCACCCTGGCGACGACGCTGTGCAAACCCAGCGCTTGATGAACGATGTCCAGTTTGTCGTCGTAGACGATTTTGCTGAGCGGAGCGGATTGGCGCAAATATTGGCTTTTCAAGTCCGTCACGTAGTGATAAAGCGCCTTGTCGGTCTGGACGTGGTGAGTCCGCGGGTATTTGCCGGCCAGCCAGTCGCCCAGCTTGCCGCTGCTCAGCCATTGCTCGGCGCGCTCGACCAATTCGGCCGGATAACCGTTTAAATATTTGGAAACCGGGGTGTGCATTGGACCGAGAGGCTTATCGGGCCGGAACCGGCGCGGTCTCTGGGGAAGCGGCGGCGTCGGCCGGCTTGATTCGGCTGCCCTCGCGTAATTTGTCGCTGCCGCCCACGACCAGGACATCGCCGGGAGCGAGGCCTTCCAAAACGGCAACGCGGTCGGCGTCGACCGGCCCGGTCTTGATCGGCCGAATCGTGACGGTTCGGTCGGGTTTAACCCAGTAAACGAAATCGCCGTTGGCGCCGTGCTGAATGGCGGCGGCCGGGGCTAGCGTCGCGGCGGGTAAGGTGTCCAGCCGCAGCCGGATATTGACGAACTGGTTGGCGTACAGTCCGCGTTCGGCGTTGTCGAACCAGGCCTTGAGTTTCAGGGTGCCGGTGGCGGTATCGATTTGGTTGTCCACCGCCAGCAATTTGCCGTCGGCCAATTTGCGCAGGCCGGAGCGGTCGAAGGCTTCCACCGTCAGATTGCGTTCGCTACGCCAGCGGCGCATCACCGCCGGCACCTGATCCTCGGGCAGCGTGAACAGCACGGTGATCGGTTGAATTTGGGCGATAACGGCCAGACCGGTCGTGTCGCCGGCGCGGACGATGTTGCCTTTATCCACCAGCCGCAGGCCGATTTGACCGGCGATTGGCGCGACGATGCGGGTGTAGTCGAGTTGGAGCTTGGCGTTGTTGACTTGCGCTCGGTCCATTTCGACGGTGCCCCGGTATTGGCGTACCAGTGCCTCCTGGGTGGCGGTTTGCTGGGCGGCGATTGAATCCTGTGCCAGCAGGGTACGATAGCGCTGCAAATCCTGCTCGGCATTGCTCAACAGCGCTTCATCCCGCATCAGTTGGCCCTCGGCCTGGTGCAATTGCACCTGATAAGGGCGGGGATCGATCTCGGCCAGCAGTTCGCCGGCTTGTACGGTTTGGCCCTCCCGGAAGGCTACCTTGACCAGTTCGCCGTCCACTCGGCTTTTGATCGTCACGGTTTGTAGCGGGGTGACGGTGCCCAGGCCGTGCAGATAAATCGGCAGGTCGCCTTGGTCGACGGTGGCGGTGGTGACGCTGGCCGCTGGTGTGTCCCCAGCGCCGGTCGAGCCGGGTCGCTCGCTAGGCTCTTCGGTGGCGTGCAGGCGCCAGTAAGCGTAGCCGGCGGTCAGCGCGAACAGCAGCGCGGCGGTCGGCCAACCTGACCGGCCGGCGGAACGGGTTTCGGGAGGTCGTGGATTGTCCATGCGGGCTTACCGTGGTGTCCTTGTCGGCGGGGCGGAGTGGCCCGGCGACTTCGAGGCGTTGTCATAAAAAAGGCATCCGGTGGATGCCTTTTCCAAACCTCGGGCCGGCCGCGCCTTAATCGTAGTGATAGTGTTTGCGTAGCGGTTTGACTACTTCCCAATGACTGTCCAAACCGGCTTGAAAGATCACCAGATCGCCGGGGACGATGCGCACCGCTTCGCCGCCGGTCGGCGTGACCAAGATTTCGCCGTCCAGGACGTAGGCGGTTTCGGTTTCGTCGAAATCGATCGTGAATTTGGATACTTCTTTTTCCCAGATCGGCCATTCGGAGACGC
The DNA here is from genome assembly GCF_001856095.1 of Methylomonas sp. LWB. Lineage (NCBI taxonomy): Bacteria > Pseudomonadati > Pseudomonadota > Gammaproteobacteria > Methylococcales > Methylococcaceae > Methylomonas > Methylomonas sp. LWB. The sequence goes on along the minus strand of NZ_MKMC01000021.1, from coordinate 10,108 downwards.
CCAATTCCTGTAAACGCTCCTCGCTGGGATTGTGTTCGATAATAATCTGACTCATGACTTCCTTTCGGGTTCGGGTGGTAAGAGGGTTTGATTCTACCATTGTCGGCGGCGCGGGGCCACGCGGCCGCGTGCTAGAATGGCTCGGTAATTTTAGTCAAGCGGGGCCGGGCGTCACAGTTCGAGTCCGGCACATTTCGGGCGGGGGCCGATTTTGAAGACTCTACAACACGTCAATATGCACGAGGCGATCGCCGCGTTGAGCGGCGCTCTGGACCTGGTGGGCGTCGACGAAGTCCGCCACGGTAAAAGGGTGGCGATGATCGCGCGCGGCGTTGCCGATCGTCTGGGTTGGTCGGCCACCGATCGGATGGCGATGTTGCATGCCGGCATGTTGCACGATTGCGGCGTGTCGCGGATTCACGAGCACCGTCAGTTGACCGAGACGCTGGAATGGGACGGCGCGGAAGATCATTGCATCCGCGGCGCCGAGTATTTGGCGGCCTGCCGGCCGGTTGCCCATCTGGCCGACGACATTCGTTATCACCACACCCGTTGGCGGACCTTGCTGGAATTGCCGCTGGCGCCGGACTTGCGCTTGCGGACCAATTTGCTGTTTCTGGCCGATCGTATTGATGTGCTGCAGGCGCCGTTCTTGAATAGCGAGCATATTCTGAACGAGTTTTCGAACATCATCGCCCGGATTCGCGGATTGGCCGGCTTGCTGTTTTGCCCGGAATTGGTCGAGGCGTTCGCCGAGTTGGCGGAGGTCGAGGCGTTCTGGCTGGCGATGGAGCCGGAATACCTCGACGAGGACTTGCGCGTGATCGGCGCCGGTTTGGAACCGGTGTTGCTGGACATGGCCGAGCTTAAAGATTTGGCGACTTTGTTTTCCCGCGTGGTCGACGCCAAGACCCCATTTACCGACGAGCATTCGCAACGGGTGGCGTTGATAGCCCGCGAATTGGGCGCCGATTTCGGATTATCCGGTTGCCATCTGGAGCAGATTGAAATCGCCGGCTTGCTGCACGACATCGGCAAACTGCGCGTGTCCGAGGACATCATCAATAAGCCGGGAGGCTTGACGCCGTCCGAACGGGCGACGATGCACCGGCACAGTTACGATACCTTCAGGATTTTACTGCGGGTGTTCGCCGATTCCAAAATCCCGATTTGGGCCGGCTATCACCATGAAACCCTGGTGGGAGACGGTTATCCGTTCCGTAGTCAGCCCAAGGAATTGGATTTGGAATGCCGGATCATCGCGGTGGCCGATATTTTTCAGGCCTTGATTCAAGTGCGGCCTTACCGTCCCAGCGTGACGGCGGAAGAGGCTTTGGCTGATTTGCGCCGGCGCGTCGCGGAAGGCAAGCTGGACCCGGACGTAGTCGGCAAGTTGGCGGCGCGCGCGGAGGCTTACTATCAATTGGCGAGTGCCTGACGCTAGACTGTCGGCGGCCGACTCTATCTTGACCAAGGTTCTGGTACTCGCTCGGCAGCGGAGACCGCTCGAAAAGGCAGGATTTGTAGGGAGAAGGGCACTTGTCGTGCGCGGCGTTCGTCGGAAAGACCAAAACTCTTCCGGTGCCGGAGAGCCTTCCAGCACGGCTAAATCCCGGCCTACGCCACCGGCTTTCATTTTTCGTGGGGATGCAGGGGGCGAGACCGTTAGGTTAGCGCCGGTCGCGGCGGCGGTCCTCGCCGTCTTCGCGCGGCGATTCGTTAATGGCTTGTAGCGGATCGAAGCCCAGTGCGTCGGGCGGTCGGCGCCTGTCCAGCAATTGTCGGCGATCGTTTGGAGACGGCCGGTGCGGGTAAACCCGAATGCCGGTTATCGTTTGCAAGTTGCGCAATTGTGGATTGGGATTCAGATAGTCCGCCAGCCAGACCGCGAACAGACCCGCCCCCACGCTGGCGGCCAACGCGATCGCGGCGGCCAGCCAATAATCCGGTCGAATCGGTTCGGTCGGCAGGGTTGCCCAATCGATCACGCTCAATTGCGGATGGGTCTGGCGCTGTTTGACTTCGATGTCCGCCAAGCGCTGCTTGGTGTCTTGCTGCAGTTTTTCCAGGCCTTCCAGTTCTTGCAGCATCGCTTGGTATTTTTCGAATTGTCCAGTGTATTCGGCGGCTTTTTGCTTGTGTTGAGCCAGTTGCTTTTGCAAATCCGCGACGGTGCGTCGGGCGGCCACGTAGGCGGTGTTTGCTTCCTGCAACATGAAATCGGTGCCGCTATGCTCTTTTTCGCTGATCTTGGCATCGAGTTCGCTCAACTGCTGTTTGACGATTTTCATGGTCGGATGAAAATCGATGTAATGCTCGGTGTAGCGGCCGCGCAGGTTTTCCAGTTTGTCGCGCAAGCGCTCCGCGGTTTCTTGCAGAACCGCCAAACTGCGGCTGTCTTGGTTCGGAATTACCGGCCGACCTTCTTCGATCGCGGCGCGGATCGCTCCGACTTTCGCTTTCGCCTTGGCTTCTTCTTCCAGCGCGTTATTCAGGGAGGCGTTGAGACCCTGCAGGCGGGCGTGGGCTTGGTTGTCGCTACTATCTTGGGACAGAATATTGTGGGTTAGTCGGAACTGATCCAATTCGCGGCGTTTTGCCGACAACAATAGTCCCACCCGATCCAGTTCGCCGTCCAGAGTCGCCGTGGATTGAGCGGTGACTTGGCGAATGTAGTCTTCGCGGAGTTGTCGATAAGTTTCTATCCAGGCGTTCAGAATCACCTGCAGTTTTCCAGGGTCGTAGCCTTCGGCGTGTAATTTAATCAGATTGCTGTCGGCCACCGGCGTGGCGCCCAGCATCTTATGCAGATCCGCGACGTCTGTCGGCGCGGACCGCTCGCTGAGATGCGCGGCGGTTTTTTCGAGGATGTCCTGGCCGAGCAAGACCTGGGCCTGGATGCCGGTCTGTTGCGGATCGGCCTCGGCCGGCGCTTGGTCGACCTGGGCTGATTCGCTGGTCAATACCGAAGCCTCGCTACGGTATATGGCCGGTTGCATAAAAATCAGAATTTGAGAAATCGTAAACAACGGCAGGAAGGCCAGCAAAAACAAGCTGATGCGCTGCGGAATTCTTAATGGCGGTGTTGGGTACGCGTTAGCGTATTGTCGGAACGATTTGAGAAACATCGCTGTGTTCTCCTCATGTCGGCACAAATTACGGTGGTTCTTGCGGTCGGCGCATGTGCCGGACCGTGCGGTGGAGCTAGGCCGAAGCAAGGCGCCGGAAGATCGCCGGCGTGGCTGGAAAGGGCAGGGAGGTCCGCCGAGGTACGCAGTGTAACGCAATCGGCGGCGAGTGTAATCGGGTTTTCCAGGTTGTCGGGCGACATGCGTCGGCTATAGTCCTATTCATGTATTGCGATGGGCGTTTGCGCGCCGCCGGGAATAGCGGTGGATGGGGAAAGGGGAGAAGCGTTGGCTCGCCCACGGTGCGCCGCGATGTGAGCGGTCTTGGAATAGCACGGCGGCGGATTCGCAAAATGTGCGAGACAAATCAATATTTTGTGGCATCCAAGCGTGTTAGGCCGGTCGATCTATTGCACAATGCCGGCTCGATTTTGGTGGGGTCTATGTCTGCGAATAAAGCTGGAATAATCAGAATGCATGTTTACGAACTCAGAGTCGGAATGTGCGTATGCGAGTTGGAAGCACCGAAAGGCGAAAATCCGTTTATGCTGGATCGCATTGTCATCGAAAGCCATGCGGATATTCAGGCCATACAGGCGGTTTGCGATTACGTTTATATCGACGTCAAGTTTCAAAAAGACCATACCGGAGCCATTCCGACTCGCTCGACCGAGGCGCGCAAACAGCTCAGTTTTGCCCGTTCTTTCGAACAGACCGCCGTCACCTTTCAGCGCGTCGGCAATTTGATTAAGACCGTGCTGGACGATATTCGCTTCGGCAATCAATTCAATACCGAGGCAGTCAAGCAAGCGGTTGCCGAATGTGTCGACCAAGTGCTGGAACATCCCGAAACCATGTTATTGCTGACCCAGTTGAAGGACCAGGATCAATACACCGCTCAACACTGTATGAATGTGTGCATTTTGGCGATCCTGCTCGGCAGGGAATTGAAGTATTCGGTCGAAGACCTCAACAAGATCGGCTTTTGCGGGTTGATGCACGACGTCGGCAAAATGAAGGTGCCGTTGGAGATTTTGAACAAGCCCGGCAAGCTCGACAAGTTCGAACTGGACATCATGCGCAATCACACGGTCTACGGCCGCAACGTGTTGATGTCGGCCAGAGGGGCATTCCCCGGCGCGGTCGATGTCGCGCACAATCACCATGAACAACTAAACGGCGGCGGTTACCCGCGCGGCTTGGATAAATCGGCGTTGTCCGATTTCACCAAAATGGTTGCCGTCGTCGATACCTACGACGCAATGACCAGCGACCGGGTTTATCAGCACGGTCAACCGCATTTGATTGCGTTGGGCACGCTGGTCAAGGGGATGAGCCAACGTTACGAAGCCCATTACGTCACGCATTTCATTAACTGTATCGGCTTTTATCCGCAGGGCAATGCCGTCGAACTGAGTAGCGGCGAAATCGGCATCGTGGTCGAACAAAACAAGGCCGATCGTTTGAAACCAAAGATATTGATCGTCAAGGATAGCCAGCGCAACGACATCGAGCCCCGGTTGCTGGACTTGGCCAAACCGGTGGTCGATCCACAGGGAAACCGCTATGCCGTCAAGCAAGTGGTGCGAGCCAAGGATTATCAGCTGGATTTGAACGAATATTACCGGGATGGCTTGTTCGTCAAGGACTACGCCATAGTCGGAGCCTAGGGGCGCGGCGGACGGCTGGCATGATAAAAAAAATTAACGCCGAGCAGCTGGAGATCGGGATGTATATCGTCGATACCGATCGAAAATGGTTGGACTTGCCGTTTTTTCGAACCCGCTTTGCCGTGACCTCGGCCAAACAAGTCGCGACCTTGCGCGAGTATTGCCGGTTTGTGTGCATTGACACCGCCAAAGGCAAGGATATTAGCGATTCGCCGCCGGCCGGCGCGATTCCCTCGAGCGCGGATCTGGATACGACGACTTGGGAAGGCTGTTACGCGGCGGTTCGTCTCGGCTACGCCGACGTTTTGCGGCGCGCGGCGGCGGAAAATACGCTGGATTTTGCGACGGTTGATAAGCTGGCGGCGGAGCTGGAGCAGGGGATTTCGCCGGGCTCCGGGCGGGTTTGGGGAGGCTTGATGCGCGCTACCCAACCGGACCCGGCCGCGAAAGCGGTCAATGCCGCCGCGTTGGCGTTGGTTTGGGGGCTGGCGACAGGACTGTCGGCCGAGGCCTTAAGACACTTGGGTAGCGGCGCGCTGTTACTCGACATTGGCCTACAACGTTTGCCGGACGCGATACGAACGGCCGAGCGGCCCTTCGATGCCGACGAAACGGCTTTGTTTCGGCAACATCCGCAATGCGGACGCGATATGTTGCTGGCGGCTTCCGACGTACCGATCGAGGTATTGGACATCGTGCTAAATCACCATGAACGAGCGGACGGCAGCGGCTATCCGCGCGGACTCGGCGGGGGAGATTTGAGCCGAGCGGGGCAAATCGCGGCGATGGCCGCCGAGTGCGAGGATTTGTGCTGGGAACACGCCGGTCGCCCGGCGATGAGCGGTTTACAAGCCTTGGCAAGCATTTATAACGCCGGAGCGCGGCTATTCGACGGCGATTTGACGGCCGATTTCGTGCGGGCGCTAGGCGTTTGGCCGCCGGGTTGTTTGGTCGAACTGGCCGGCGGCGAGTTAGCCGTGGTTGGGGACATTCCGGCATCCGAATTCGGCGCGCTTAGCCTAAGGCCGGTCACCAATTCGGCGAAGGAGTTGCTTGATTTTGCCGCCGATCCCGATCGCACGGTGAGGGTATCGGCGAGTGAAATCGTCCGAATACTGTCGTTGGCCGACCCGATTACCCGATTTGTCCGCTATTACCTGCGGCAATGCGGGGGCCATTAAAGCCGCCGGCGAAACTTAGCCCGGCTGGCTTTTAGCGCGGGCCGGCAGCAAGCTTCTCGCCAACGCCACGACACTGTCGGCCTTGATTTGATTGATCGAGAAATCCAGCTTGTTCAGTTTGAAGGGGTCGACGACGGACGGCGACTTCAACACCTTGTTGATGGCCGTTTGGTAAACCCGGCTGACCGGCGTCGGTCCGAACAGCGTAATCGATGGCCGGTTCAAACCCCAGGCCATGTGGGTCGGTCCGGTGTCGTTGCCGATCAACAGGTCGCAACGGGCAATCGCGGCCTTTAGGTCGTTAAAACTCAGTTTCGGCAGCGGCCGCGCCAGACTGCGTTCGGCCAGCCATTGCGCCATCCAGTGTTCTTGCTGGCTGCCCCAGCAAATCAGCATATTGGCTTCCAGGCCGAAAATGACCCGCAGGTACTGCTCCAGCGGATAATTGCGGCTGGCCCAGGTCGAGCCGATCACCAAAATGACGTTGGCTTGGTCCGGTGCGAAGTACTCGTTCAACTCGGCGGTCGGCGGCGTGAAGTACAGAAAGGGTTGTTTGGCTAAAATCCGCTCGGGGCCGATGTCCAGGCCCAGCGGTTGGGTCAGCACCGCGACGTTGCGGTCTATCGTGTTGGCATCGTAGGGAAACGCCACGGTTTCCCGATAAAACCAGGCCGCGAATGTCTCCCGAATTGAATCCCGGTCGAAGCCGACGCAGTTGGCCGACAACAGGCGCGCGACCAGCGCCGATTTGATCAGCCCCTGGGCGTCGATGACCAGATCGTAATTCGCGGCGGCATAGCCGCGCACCTTGGCAATTTCGCTAAAAATCGCGGCTTTGTTCGATTTCAGCGCTTTCAGATTGACGGTCAGGACTCGGTTGACGTGCGGATTGTGCTCGATGACGCCGGCAAAGCCAGCCTCGACGATCCAGTCGATTTCGCTATCGGGCAGGGCGGCCTTGATAAATTGCAGCGCGACCATCGCATGGACGATGTCGCCCAGAGCGGACAGTTTGACGATGGCGATTTTCATCCGCTCAGGGGGCGAGTAGCGCCAATACCCGCTCCGGCGCGATGTCGGCCAGACAGCGGGTGTGACCGAGTGGGCAGTCACGCTGGAAACACGGCGAGCAATCCAGGCCCAGGGTCAGAATTCGTGCGTTGGGGTGTAAAGGCGGCGTGAATCCCGGATCGGACGAGCCGTACAGCGCGACGACCGGCTTGTCCAGGGCGGCGGCGACGTGCATCAAGCCCGAGTCGTTGCTGACGACCGTATCGGTCAGCGACAGTAAATCGACCGCTTCGGCCAGCGCGGTTGCGCCGGCGAAATTGCGGCAAACTTGGCCGGTCAGATCGTTGATGGCGTTAGCCACTTCGCGGTCCTTATCCGATCCGAACAGCCATACCTGCCAACCCTCCGCGTGTTTGGCCTTGGCGACGGCGGCGAAATGCTCGGCCGGCCAGCGTTTGGCCGGACCGTATTCGGCACCGGGGCAGAGCGCCAAGATGTTAGTGTCGGTCGCCACCTCAAACTGGTCTACGACTCGCTGTCGTTGTTCGGCGGTTATCGCCAATTTCGGAAACGCATAGGCCGGCGGTTGTTCGGCGTCGGCCGGCAGGCCCAGCGCGACGAAGCGTTGCACCGTCATCGTCAAGCGGCGCTTATTCAGCCGGCGAGCGTCGTTCAGCAAGCCCCAGCGCAGTTCGCCGAGATAGCCGGTGCGTTGGGGAATGGCAGCGAAAAACGGCACCAGCGCCGATTTCCAGGAATTGGGCAATATGATGGCTTGATCGTAACGCCCCCGCAATTGCCTACCCAAACCAAAACGCGCGCCCAAGCCGAATTGGCCGTGCCCCAACGGCATCGCGATGCCAGCGCGCACTTCCGGCATCCGCGCCAACAGAGGCAGCGACCAGGCCGGCGCCAGGACGTCGATGTGACACTCGGGGTGTTGTTGCTGGAGGGCGATGAACAGGCTTTGCGCCATCACCATGTCGCCGACCCAGGACGGGCCGACGACCAGGATGCGATGCGGGGAAGGCACGTCGGCTTAGGACACCAAGCTCAACCACTCCTTGCGGTCGGCGCGGCGGCCGTGAACGTAATCGAAGTACAAGGCTTGCAGTTTTTCGGTGACGGGTCCCCGGCTGCCGGAACCGATGTCGCGGTTGTCGTACTGGCGGATCGGCGTGACTTCGGCGGCCGAGCCGGTAAAGAAGGCTTCGTCGGCCACGTAAACTTCGTCGCGGGTAATGCGTTTTTCGATGACTTCGTAGCCTTGCTCGCGAGCGATCGTGATCAAGGTGTCGCGGGTGATACCTTCCAGCGCCGAGGTGGTTTCCGGGGTGTACAGTTTGCCGTTGCGGACGATGAACAAATTCTCGCCGCTGCCTTCGGCGCAGAAACCTTCGTGGTCCAACAACAAGGCTTCGTCGTAACCGGTGGACAGGGCTTCTTGCAACGCCAAAATCGAGTTGATGTAGTTGCCGTTGGCCTTGGCTTTGCACATCGTGCTGTTGACGTGATTGCGGGTATAGGAGGACGTGCGGATGCGGATGCCTTTTTCCATGTTTTCCGCGCCCAGGTAAGCGCCCCAAGTCCAGGCCGCGATCATGACGTGGACTTTCAGGTTGTCGGCGCGCAAACCCATGCCTTCGGAGCCGAAGAACACCATGCTGCGGATATAAGCGCTGTCCAGGTTGTTCTTGGCGACCGCGTCCTTGTGGGCCTGATTGATCTCGTCCTTGGCGTACGGCATTTTCATGTTCATGATATGCGCGGAACGGTACAGACGGTCGGTATGCTCGGCCAGCTTGAAGATCGCGGTGCCGGCGTCGGTTTTATAGGCGCGCAAACCTTCGAACACGCCGCAGCCGTAATGCAGGGTATGAGTCAGCACGTGCACTTTCGCATCGCGCCAAGCGACCCATTGGCCGTCTAGCCATATCCAACCGTCTCTGTCATCCATCGTTGTCATCGTCTGAACCTGCTGTGTTGTTGAGTGTTAGCGCGCCGCTACGGCGAGAATCGGGCGCAAATTGTACTATAAACCCGGCAATCGCGGCACTGGTCGGGCACGCCGGACGGTTTTCGCCAACCGGGCTACTTTTCAGCGCCGCGTTTACCAAAATTTACCTTTCCAGGCATGGTTTTACGCGCCTTGCCGGTTAAAATTCATCCACGGTCGCTCCGTAGCGGATATTCAGGGGGCGGCGTTTGCGATCGACTTTAACAATCAGGAGGAAGCATGTGCAGTGAAAGGAAATGGGCCGGAGTTGCCGCCGGTTTGATGCTGGCGGCCGGTCAGGCCGACGCCGCGTCGTTTCAGATCAATTTGAACTTTAGCGGCTTGACCAGCGAACAGGAAAGCTATTTCCAAGACGCCGCCGGTTTTTGGGAATCCATTATCACCGGCTACGATAGCGCGGTAACTGATCAACGCATCAACGGCGTCACGATCAGCGCCTCGGCGGCGGCCATCGACGGTAGCGGCGGAACCCTCGGCTCGGCCGGACCTACCCAGACCTGGCAAAGCAGTCGTTACAACACCGGCGGCTACTCGCTTACCCGGCTTGGCGACATGAAATTCGATACCGCCGACATCGCCAATATGATCAGCAACGGCACGTTCTTATCGGTGATCGAGCACGAAATGGCTCACGTGCTGGGCTTTGGTACCTTGTGGGAAGCCAATGGCTTATACGCCAGCGGCAGCGGCCAATACACCGGCGAATATGGGGTGGCGGCCTACCGTAGCGAATTCGGTCAAGCCGGCGCGACTTACGTGCCGGTGGAACAGGGCGGCGGCAGCGGTACCGCCGACGGCCATTGGAACGAGGTCGACAAAGGTGCCGCCAATACCGGCATCGTCGATACCGAAGGCCACGACATGCGTTACGAACTGATGACCGGCTGGCTGAATGCGCCTGCCTTTTTGAGTAATACCACGATACAGTCGTTCCGCGACCTGGGTTATTCCGTGGTCGCGCCGGTGCCGCTGCCGGCTTCGCTATGGATGTTCGCGGGCGCGCTGCTGGGATTCGTCGGATTGCCCGGCCGACGCCGGTCGGCTTGATGGCGGGCGCGGGTAGCGGTCGGCATCGGCGCGCATCCGGCTGCTCGGCCCGCC